>PABJ01000208.1 GCA_002699105.1 Ectothiorhodospiraceae bacterium
CCCGCCTCGTCCCTCTCCCGGTTCGCTATATCGAGGAATGTCTCCGTACAGTCGAGCCCCAGCACCTCGCCCCCTGGCCCGACCATTCTGCCCATCTCGAGGCACGTCTCGCCGTAGCCGCAGCCGATATCGAGCACCTTGTCGCCCGGCTTTATATCGAAATATTCGTAGGCCATCGAGCTGTGCACTGCGCCGTTACCGGAGAGCAGGTGACGGAACCTGTTCCATTTCGGGACGAGTATTTCGTTCCAGCAGCTTATGAAATCATCGTTACCGTTCATTGCTTGCCTCCCTCAGTAATAATTAAAGATTATCGTTTTCTTGCATGTACATGTCAAGCAGGAGGCGACGGTTGAGCGGCAATAGTATTTTATGTCGAGCACACTTTTTTAGTACCGGTGTTGTGCCGCGGCCAAGCACATATGAGCCAATACTTTAGTCTGGCTCTTTTTTCATCCCTAAGCCTTTTGTCTGTCGCGTATACAGGGCTAACGACCTATTGTAGTTTCTTTATTTATACTTTATTCTCGATTTACAAAACATATCAATCCACTTTCTGAAATTCTTCGAAAAAATAATCGTAGTGTAATTACGTTCGAAATGATCCGGGATGGGAAATGAAAATGGCGGCTATTTGCATCAAAAAGTATCGATAACTTTTCTGACGTTAAATAAACGATCCATACGTAATTACACAATAGGGGGAAGCGCAGAAGATGAAGATCGGATTCTTATCATGTAATCATCCTTACCGGCTTTTATTGTCGATGTTTTTAATATTTTGTCTTTCGACTCCGCTAGCGCGAGGCCAGGAAGATGAAATGATAACCGCTATAAAAAGCATCTGGCCCGATAAAGAGGTGAAAGTTCTCAAGGTGAAAGACAACAGTCTCGGGAGCGTCACCTTAACGAACTACGGGACCTCGGTCATTGAGGGCGGATACGAGTATCAGATAGTAGTCTCGATAGCGCCCGAGGACACTCCTGCGGAGACGATCGAGCTGATGGATATGGAGCCACCCGATGCCAAACAGTTCGAGATCGAGTCTATAAAGTCGTCGGCATGGATCATACCACCTAGAGATTTCATTTTAACAAACGACCAAGGCGGCAGAAGAAAGAATATTCATATCGTACAAAGAGTCGATTTTAAATGCGTTGACAGCAACACATACGTAACGACTTCAATTCTTAAGGACAAGGGCTCCACTGTTGCCGACCCGACCTCTCAGGATCCTGAGAGCGCATACACGAGACAATGGAGCCAGAAGCTTACGCCCGTCTCCAAGAAATATGCCGAGACGGCGGCAAGCGCAGTATGCAACACCGGCTGCAACAGCTCCGAAATTTACAAATTCTACAAATCATATCTCGATATCGACAAGCCCGGCTTCGAGTTCGGAGATAACTTCAGAAAGGGATCGCACCGCGCTTTCGACGAATACCCAAAAGACTGCCCGTGAGAAACAAAGCGGGCGATGCTCAATCTGATGAAAGAAGGCTATGACGCTCCGGCCAAGATGTGGGCGATTACGGCGAGATGGAACTCATTTCAGGAAGACAGGGGAACCCCTGACGAATACGGCAAATTCATCAATAACCTCGGCAACAACCTGGGAAAACGCGGGAAGACGGACATCGTGGTGAGGAGTTTCGTCCACTATACGCGAAAGAAGGAACTTCTTTATGCTATAGACCAGAAGCTCAACGACAAGATGAAAGAGGTCCTTCTGCACGTGCTCACGGTTCAGTACAACAGCGCAGCGCGCGCGTTCAGGGAGCACGCAATAAAAGCGGTTTCTGAAAAGCTGATCACCGAGACGGGGAAGAAGGTCATCGACCCCAAGAGCGTGATGTTCTACATCGAGCTCACTGATTTCGGCATCAAGGCCTCGGAGGGCGGGAAAGGCTCCGCGGCCGTGTCTTTCATGAGGGTGATGGACAAGGCAGAAAAGAACGACAAAGCCGTCGCGGGGTCCAAGATAATGAGAGAGCTTCTATTCTTCGTCCCGACTCTTTACGACCTTAGTATATTGTTCACGGAGAGGTCCATGATCAACCGCTCCTTCCCCGAAGAGCTGACGCGCGATTATTACGACTCACGAGCCGCATATGAGCAGGCGCTCGTCAACCTGTCCCTGCTCAGAATGCTGATGCGCGACAGCCTCGCGGAATGGAAGGAGATGGTAAAGCGGCATGATGGACTCAGCTATACCCAGTGGCCGGAGCCCGACCTTTCGAGGGCCATCGAGCTTGTGGGCGGGGTCAGCCGTAACCAGTCCCTGTTCGCGCTTTACCTGAAAGACCACGAGATATATTTAAACGAGGTGTATGAAACGAAAGACGCTTTCGCGCTGACGTGGTACCTGCTGGGCTACCCCGAGAACACGGCGCCGCCGATGGAGGTGATCTACTAATGAAAACAGGACGCGCACTGGTGTTTTTAGCGTTGACGATTCTTCTTTCAGCTCCGTACGTATTGGCGCAGGAGGAGCAGAACATGAAAGCTGTCAATAAGCTCATCGGTGAGGTCGAGGCGGCGCTCGCCAAAGCCCCTGCACCGCCCGAAGGAATAGACACAGAACAGGCGCTAAAGGCAGCCAGGGAGCTTGGTTTGTTGAACGACACGGGTGAGGAGATCATCGTAATCGAAGACGAAGACCTTACAGCGGATAGGGCTGCGGACGCCGCCGCTGACGACGATACAGTCCCGGCGGGGAAGAAAAAGAAAGAGACCCGCACAGCCCAATCCGAACCGGTCGAAGATAAGACAAACCCGCAGCTAATGAACCTGGGAGATCCTTCTGCTAACGAGGACACAGAGACGCAAGTCGCGCGCAACAACTCTCCTGCGAATAACGAGGCGGGTAGCCCGGGTCTGTATTTCTGGCAAAACATAGAAAACATTTCCGCCCAGGAGTGCATGCAGCGCGCGAAGGCAGCGTTTGAATCCGAGGGGATGACAATTGGAAACGGCGACTACTGGTGGTACGGAGCATTTGAGCCGCGCTTTCACAGCTATAACAACTGCCTTGATATTGGCAACGGAAAAACGATAGTAAACTTTACCTCCGCAAGCTGGAGGATGGACACCCTTGACCAACTTAACCGCCTTATCTCCGCATATAACTCCCCCGCCGGTACTTCCAAACAGGCACCGTACTCAGGCGAAGTGGACAGACCGATCCCCGAGCTTTATATGTGGGTGCAGATGAGAAATATATCTCAGTCAGAATGCATAAAACGGGCGACAAATGTACTTAAGTCGGAAGGGCTCAACGTAAGTGGCAGTGATACGTGGTTCGTGGCCGGGCAAGACGCTCGTTTTAATACATATGTGGCGTGCACCGACCTCGGGGGCGGGAATGTCTACGTTAATGTTACGTCAACAAGCTCGCAAACCGAGGACTTAAATGGACACAGGGACCGTATAGTACAAGCGATCACCAAGTGAGGAAGTAATCTTTCGTGCTACCGGGAATTCTCGACAATCCCTATGGCGATCCCCTGGATAATTAACCTTTAGACCGTTTTATTCCGTGCTGTTACTCATCTTACAAAATAGCCTGTAACGCCGGGGCGTCCTTCACTTTAGAGCGGGCCGCAGTCGGGGTAGCTGCGTCCGGAGAGCTCTACCAACAGTAATCAAATCAGCACTGCTCTCTAATGCGTTTTTACGCCGAAAACGTAACGGTTTCCGTCCTCGCATTGCAAAAAAGGATGTTGCTGACAAAACGCGTCTGCGCGTAACTTAATATTAATTAATGATGATGAAACTTGACTCCATTTTTTTGTTGAGGTTATAATTGGCTGTGTTCTGAACGAGCTATTGAAATCACTAAATAGAAGAATAGAACACTCACAATCATAAGGAGGATGATATGAAAACGCTAAGATCGTTTAGCGCAAGCTTTATATTTCCGGTTTTACTGGTTGTCTCTTTTTTTTCGTTTACCGGGAGCTCCCTTGCCCAGACCGAGGGGAATAGCTCCGCATATGGCGTATTCGTTGATTTGGATCTCGTTCCTCTCTTGGGCGGCGGCATAGGAATAGGCGCTGGCCCGGTGCCGACCGCTTCGGGAACGGCCCCGCCCGATTATGTCGACGGGGATAACGTCGACCAGCTGGACGTGACCAATCCGAATACCGGAAACATATTATCGACTGACATAATAACCGTAAACGCCAGCTCCGATATAGCCAACGACAACACGTCGTCTGATGCGACGGTAGACGGTTTGGGCGTGTCTATTGTCGGCATACTGCCATTGTTGACAATCGGAGCCGACACCGTGGTCTCGACGGCGGATGTAAGCGGGGACTGCTCCGGCGGTACGCTAACGGCCACAGGCGCCACTACGATAGAAGGGGCGGGAGTCGGCGGCACGCTGGGTCTTGGGCTCACGATCGATGTAAACCCGACGCCTAATTTCGAGCTTATCAACCTGCTCGGCATCAGGGTCATACTGAACGAGCAGATAGTCACGGGCGACGGCGTCAACAGCCGCGGCATAACGGTAAACGCGATTCACATTGACCTCACGGATACCGTTCTATCATTGATAGGCGCACTGAGCGGCGACATTGTGATTGCCCAGTCGCAGGCGCAGGTACAGTGTAACGAAGTTACGACATCCGCAAACCTGTCCATGGTTAAAGACGACAGTGCGGACCCGGCTACAGTCGGAGTACCGTTTGATTACACGCTTACCGTATCAAACGCCGGACCCGACGACGCTACCAACGTCATAGTTACGGACATCATTCCGTCGAGCTTTACGGTCGGCACGATAACCCCGAGCCAGGGAAGCTGCAATCCGCTGGCGGGAAACACCCTGACGTGTAATCTCGGCACCATTGGAAACGGCGGCAGCGCCACCGTTACCATTACAGTTACCCCTACTCAGGCCGGCAACATTTCCAATACTGCTGTAGCGTCAAGCGACCAGCCGGATCCGGATCCGAGCGATAATTCGGATACCGAATCTACGACGGTGGAAGGCGGCGGAGAACCGAGCGCGAACCTTTCAATATTAAAAGAGAGCAGCCCCGACCCTGTTATCGTAAACCAGTTACTTACCTATACGGTAACCGTGACGAACCTGGGCCCGGCGGACGCAACGAACACCGTGGTAACCGATACACTGCCCCCGGGCGCTATTTTCGGATCGGCAGTGCCGGACCAGGGTACCTGTAATGAATCCCTGGGAGTCGTGACCTGCCAGCTCAATACCGTCACAGGCGGAGAGAGCGTCGTCATTATCATCACGGTGACCCCTACCTCCGTAGGGACGGCCGTCAATAATGTGACGGTAGTAAGCGATGTGGACGACCCGGATTCGAACAACAATTCTGATACGGAAGATACGGACGTGGACCCGGCTCCTCCAAGCCCTTCGCCTTCCGGACCTCCGACGGAACCTACGGATAGCCCGTTCCCTCCGCCGGGCGGGCCAGGCGGGGTGACCCCGATACCGACCCTTTCCGGGTGGGCAATGATTATTCTGCCGATGTTTTTGATGATCGCTGCTGTTTATCTCCTTAAGAGACAGGAGCGCGAGAGAAGAAGCCGCGGCATGTAACTGAAGGAATAACTTCTTACAAAACGAAAGCCGCCCCCAGGGAAACCCCTCGGGGCGGCTTTTTTATATCCGGAGATATGGAGAATATGCCTTATGTTTATCTGTTTAAGGCGTAGGACTCATGGCCCTTAATCTGGTCGAGGGCTATGAAGCGCACCCTGCTGTCGAGCCTCTCCGCCTCTGGATGACTTGCAAGCTGCATGTCGTAGATGTTGCACTTATTGGCCGTGATTATTCTCTCCGGCCCGACGCCCTGTTTTACCATATAGTTCTTGACGCTCTCCGCCCTCTTGACCCCCAGGCTCGAAGCAGAGGCTTCCCTCGAGTCGCAGAAGGCCTCTATCACGACGAATGTGCCCGGTTCGTTCTTAAGGGCCTCGGCGTTTTCATCGAGGACCGGTTTTGCGTCTTCCCTTATAAGATGGCTGTTAGTATCGAAGAATATGTCCTTCAGCTCTGGGCTGTAGGGATTCGATACCGCTGCGCCCGAAAGGGTATCGTATGACGGCGCCTCACCCATGGGCTCCGAGCCCGAGGACTGCTGGGACAAGACTGAAGTCCCGACGCCGTATACCATCAGAACACCTAGTGTTCCCGGGACGATATATCTAGTAATTTTGCTCCAAATCGCTTCCAATGTGTTAACCCTATCCATTTTTATGCCTCCTTCCAAAATGGCAATATGTTTTGCTATGACTATAGTGCAACCGTCATGCCACAATGCCAAGGAGGTGAATGTCTAATGATTGCAGCCTATTAACGATGCAATCGTAGCTGTGGAAAGTTGTATGGTACGCAGAAAAACAGTGGGAATTGTACGAAAAAATACAGAAATTACCGCCGGAGGTTATTCAGACTCAATACTTTTCAGCTCCTCACGGGCCTTCAGTGCCTCGGGGGAGTTCGGGAACCTCGTTATGAGGGTCCTGAAGAAAAATTTCGCCCCGTCTTTTCTACCTATCCTGACGAGCGAAAGACCCTGTTTCAGGTAGGCGTCGGCCACGCGGCTGTCGTTGGGGTAAGTGTCTATGAATACCTGGTAAGCGAGGATGGCATTTAAAAACTGGCCCTGGTTGTAGAGCTTTCCGGCCTTGAGATAAAGGTCTTTTTCGGCCTGCAAGGTGGTCGGCGCGGGCGGACCCACCGTCCCCTCGTCGGGGGCCGATGCCGATGGCTCGCCGGAGGACGGCTCGGCCTTGAGCTCGTCCAGCTTCAAATATATATCGGAATAATTCTGCTCAAGGTTCCGGATTCGCGCGCTCTGTATTTCGAGCTTTCGCTGGACGTCCGTGAGTGTATCTGACATGCGGTCGACGTCGGCCTCGAGATTCTCCTGCCTTTCGCTGAGATCCCGTATGGTTCCGGGGGCTGCGATACACCCGGTAAGGAAACACGACAATGCCAGCGTCGTATATCGAAAATATTTCATTCTGAGTTTTTACCCTCGTGGACTGCCCTTGATTCCAGAAACCCCGAAGAAGAAATTATTTAATATAAAGCGAGGGTTGTCAAAGTTATTCGCCTGTCCTGGCGAAACGGTGTGTGCTATTAGAAAAAGGGCCGGCACGGATTTTATATCCATGCCGGCCCCGTTCCGGGCGATTTCATTCGCCTCAGAGGATGAAAGTGTGAGAGTTTTTTAAGCGTTTCTATCTACTTTTTCAAGCGAAGTTACGGTTCCGCCGTCAATCTCCGCCTTGACGAAGTCTCCAACAGCTACCCCGTCCGCAACCTTCTGGTCTTCGAGCTTGAGATTGTGCGTCATACCGTTTTCGTCTTTAATCGTAAGGGACTCGTTGCCCGATGCGATCTCCGTTATCTCGCCCCTTATTTCCTGTTCCTCGCTTAAAGCCGGGCCAGTATCGGCCGGGTTCTGTTCCGAGTCGCTCTGGAAGTCGCGGGCCGTTTCGTCGAACGCAGCCGCATCGCTCTCAGGCTGGTCCATAGAACGGTTGTCCGGGCTGTTCATTTCGTCCTGCATCGCGGAGCTATCTGCCTGGCTCTGCATTGCGGAACTGTCCATGGAGGAATTTTGAATTCCTGCGTCCGACCTCTCGCCGCTGCTCGCCGGTATGGTCAGCTTCTGTCCTACCTCGAGCTGGTCGGGGTTGCTTATGTCGTTCGCCCTCGCGATAATCTGCCACTGGTCGGCCGAGCCGAGATGCTCCTCGGCTATGCTCGCGAGCGTATCACCTTCCTGAACGGTGTACTGACTGCTCTCACCGGAGAAGTCAGTGTCCGTTCTAGGCTGCGTCATTTCCTGGTCGGGGGAGTTCTGCTGGTATTTGCCCTCGGCGTGAACCGCGGTTACTCCGCCGAGCGTAAGTCCCGTCAATAATAGTGAAGTTACAAGTAAATGTTTCATAGTAAATGCCTCCTGTGCATTGGTTTTGATGGCGATAAAATGCAAGGGGCGTGCCAATTATGTAGCAGCCTTCCAAAGATTCAATATTCATAGTTGGTTGCTAATGTTTTATACTGTTTAGTGGATTATATGGGGTTGGGCTTTAGTAATCATATGAACAATCGGCAGTGTACCGATTCGTACACTTTGCTTCTGACTTGATAATTCGCGGAAAACGCGTCTCTTCCAGGGTATATCGACCTCTACGAATGGGAGAAGAAGCGGCGGAAATTTTGTGCTTCACTATATATAAAGGAGCTACGGGGAATTGAATTTAAGTACTCAGATAAGACTCGGTTTCGCGCTGATGCTTACGCTTATGCTTATAGCCGGGGGACTATCTCTTTATAACGCGCATAAGCTGAACGAGGCGGCGGAGAATCTCGAAGGCCGCTATTCCACTCTTTACAAACTCTTTACGAGCCCGTCCTCGGATCTGGATTCGGAAGCCGGTTTCGGAAAGGAAATGGTGGAGCAGGCCGTAACGATCGTAGGCGAGCAGGTGAAATACAACTATACTTTCCTCCTGGTCATAGTGGGGGCGGCGCTTCTTTTCGGGGGAATGATAGCCGTCCTTTTCCCCTGGAAGATTACGAGGCCTGTCGAGAGGCTGGTCAAAGCCACGCAGACGGTGAAAAAGGGGGATTACTCTTACCGCATAACGGGCCTCGAAGGGACGGGAGAGATATCGACGCTTGCCGGGTCTTTTAACGACATGCTAAGCAATATAGAGGACACGCATAACAGTAACCTCGAGCTCCTTGAGCAGACGAAGAGGTTTAACGAAACGCTCAGGGAAAAGATAGACGAGGCGACGCTCGCGATAAGGGAGCAGCAGAACGAGCTGATACGCGCCGAGAGGCTGGCTATAATAGGTGAGTTCGCGACGAGGATAGCCCACGAAATAAAGAACCCGCTTTCAGGCATTACCGTCGCGCTCGAAATTATGAGAGGGAAGGCGGGGAGCGAGGAGCAGGAGCATTCGATTACGGAAGTGCTGAAAGAGGTCCGGAGACTCGACGGCATATTGAGAGATCTCCTGCAGCTCTCGGTGCCGAAGAAGATGGATTTCCGGGAGATCGACCCCAACGAGGTCGTAGAAAGGTCTGTTATTCTGGTAAGGCCGCGCGCCGAGAAAAAGGGCGTATCGTTAAACGTAAGGCATGGAGCCTCCGGGCCGTGCCGTCTCGACTACGAAAAGTGCCAGCAGGTTTTAATCAATCTTCTCATTAACGCGATCGACAGCACCGAGCCGGGGAAGGGCACGGTTTCGGTCGAGACAGAAACCGTGGACGGCGCGCTCCGGATAACGGTACAGGATGACGGCTCGGGTATTCCCCAATCGGAAATCGAAAAGATATTCGAGCCCTTTTATTCGAGCAAAAAGCAGGGCACGGGGCTCGGCCTTCCCATATCGAAAAAGATCATCGAATCCCATTCCGGCGAGATCACGGTTTCGAGCGAAGAGGGAAAGGGCTCGCAGTTTACGGTTATAATTCCTTACACACGGCGGGACGAAGAACTCACGGCTAAGGAAACGGGTTCCGCATAGATATGCACGGGTATGTCACAGGAAATAATGATGACTGCGAGGGGTGAATGAGCAATACGATACTTATAATAGACGACGAGGAATTTCTCTGCGCCGGATTAAAAGAAGGCCTGACCGACGAAGGTTACGTCGTGAATACGGCCGGCATGGGCGACATGGGCGTCCTCATGGCCAAAAGGGATAATCCTTCCCTCGTCCTTCTCGATTACAAGCTCCCGGACATGGACGGCCTTGAGGTCCTGGGACAGATAAGCGCCGTCGATCAACCACCGGTAACTATTCTCATGAGCGGCCAGGGCAATGTGGACACGGCGGTCGAGGCGATAAAAAAAGGTGCCTACGACTTTATAGAAAAGCCGTTTTCCCTGGACAAGTTGAAGGTCATAGTAAAGAACGCGCTCGATAACGCGAGGCTCAAGAGAAACCTGGATATGAGGCTCAAGACCGAGCAGAGGGAGTATGGTTTTCACTCCATCATCGGACAGAGCGAGGCCGTTAAGAACATAATAGAGCTTTTCGAAAAGCTCGTTACCACGGACCCAAAGACTATACTCATCGGCGGAGAGAGCGGCACGGGCAAGGGGCTCGCGGCGAAGGTGCTTCACCACAACGGCGTCCGGGCCGAGAAGCCTATAATCGAGCTCAACTGTGCCGCCATACCGGAAACCCTGCTTGAAAGTGAATTATTCGGACACGAGGCGGGATCGTTCACCGACGCCAAGAAAATGAAGACGGGGATACTTGAAGACGCGAACGGCGGCACCATATTCCTCGACGAGATCGGCGACATGAGCCCGACGCTTCAGGCAAAGCTCGTGAAAGTGGTCGAGGAAAGGACGTTCAGGAGGATAGGGGGGAAGCGGGATATTAAAGTAGACGTCAGGGTCGTCGCCGCCACAAATAAGGACCTTAAAACCCTCGTCGAGAACAATCAGTTCAGGGAAGACCTTTATCACAGGCTGAACGTCATTAACTTCGATATGCCAACACTGAGAGAGAGGAGGGAGGACATCCCCCTTTTGACGAAGCACTTTATAGATTTCTTTAACGTGGATTTCAACAAGACCATAGATACCGTGCCGGAAGAAATCGAAAAGGCGTTCATGAGCTATCACTGGCCGGGAAACGTGAGGGAGCTCCGCAGCACTATAGAAAGGGCGGTCCTCCTCAGCACTGGTAATGTGCTCGACCCCAAGTACATTCAGCTCGACGAGCAGGGGAAGGGTGTCAAGATTCACAACGACGACAGCAAGATGTTCTTCGAGCTCGACATCGACAAGATGACGCTCGACGGCGTCGAGGAAATGGTCATAAAAAAGGCCCTCGAGCTCACCGACTGGAACCAGACGAAGGCGGCCGAGATGCTCGGAGTGACGAGGCAGATTCTCAGGAACCGCATGATAAAGATGGATCTTTTAAACTGAGCTGTAAGTGTTTGGAAGGGAAGACCGGCCGGCGCCCGAAGTGCTTTGAATTTACAATCAAAAATAGTAATATCATTTCAAACGCTTTTGAGGAGATTAAAGGTATGGGGATTCTATCCTGGATAATATTCGGTCTAATAGCGGGCGCCGTCGCGAAGCTCCTTATGCCCGGCAAGGACCCCGGCGGATTCATCTGGACTATTATTATAGGTATAGTCGGGGCGTTCGTGGGCGGCATTATCGCGAGCATGCCCATGTTCGGGCAGACTACGGTCGAGCCCGGATTCAACCTCAAGAGCTTTGTATTCGCCGTTATAGGCTCCATAGTGCTCCTCCTCGTATACCGTGTGGTAAAGGGCAAGGGCTGAGGGCCGGCTTGGAATCGGGCGTTGAGCGAGTATCATTTCACGTATGCCCGATATTAAAGAAATCACGCGGTTCCTGGACGATTATCTAAGGACCGGCGACATCGACGACACATCGTGGAACGGCCTTCAGTTGGAAGGGAAGGAGAAGGTCGGGAAGGTAGCCTTCGCCGTCGATGCCGGAGTTGAAACCTTCGAGAAGGCCGTTGACGAGAAGGCCGACATGCTCATCGTCCACCACGGCCTCTTCTGGACCAATCGTAATCCCTCCATCTCCGGCTGGATGCTGGACAGAGTCAAAATCCTCTTTGTAAACGGCATATCCCTTTACTGCAGCCATCTTCCGCTCGACAGGCACGAGGAAGTCGGCCATAACGCCCAGATACTTAAGCTCCTCGGGGCAAAGGTCGAGGACGAGTTCCTGCCCTTCCGCGGGAAGAATGTGGGATGGACTGGCCGGCTCAAGAACCCCCGCACGGTCGCCGAGATCGGAACGAAGCTGGAAGAGGACCTGGGCGCAGAGTGCAGGACGCTCGCCTTCGGGCCCGAGCAGGTGAAGACGATAGCCATATGCACCGGCGGCGGAAGCTACGGCGGATTTTACGAGGCCATGGACGCAGGGGTCGATCTATATATCACCGGCGATGCCGTAGAAGTCTACTACACCGCGAAGGACGCCGGGATGAACGTCATATTCGCCGGGCACCATGCTACTGAGACAATAGGCCTCAAGGCGCTGGCAAAGATCGTATCCGGGCAGTTCGGCGTCGAGACGGTTTTCATAGACCTCCCTACCGGGCTCTGATTTTCGCCGAATATGCGTGAATTTCCCTAACCCCCCGCAACATTGACAGAACTCTCCGGCATGCTTAGACTATCTAGATTGAGGAGGTTTCAGAAATGGGAAGCGACAACGTCGTTAGAATATTCGATACAACTTTAAGAGATGGTGAACAGGCCCCGGGCTGCGGCATGACCGCGGAAGAAAAGCTCCGGGTTGCGCATCAGCTCGAAAAGCTCGGTGTCGATATAATCGAAGCGGGGTTCCCCATTTCGTCCGAGGGGGACTTCCAGTCGGTCAAAATCATNGCCGAAAAGATTCGCGGCTGCGAAATAGCCGGTCTTTGCCGGGCGAANTTCAACGACATNGACAGGGGCTGGGANGCCGTCAANGGGGCGGAGTANCCGAGGATTCATACCTTCATCGCNACCTCCGACATTCATTTGAAGCATAAGCTGAGAAANTCGCGCGACGAGGTGCTCGAAATCATAAGCACNGCNGTGAAGCACGCNACTCACTACACCGACAACGTNGAATTNTCGTGCGAGGACGCNACGAGGACCGACCTCGATTACCTNTGNAAGGCNGTGGACGTCGCCGTCAGGTCNGGGGCNAAGATCATAAACATCCCNGATACNGTGGGNTATACGGTCCCNGANGAGTTCGCACATATAATAAGGACNCTTAAGGAAAGGGTTTCGGGCCTCGACAACGCGGTNCTGAGCGTNCATTGCCANAACGACCTCGGCCTTGCCGTNGCCAANTCNATCGCCGCCATAAANGAAGGGGCGAGNCAGGTGGAGTGCACGATAAACGGCCTCGGCGAGAGGGCGGGCAACGCCTCGCTCGAAGAAATAGTCATGGGNCTNAAGGTCCGTAACGACCGGAACCCCTACACGACNAGGATAAACACNGAGCACCTNTACCCGACNAGCAGGCTCGTNACGCAGGTGACGGGCGTNAGCGTNCAGCCNAACAAGGCNATCGTCGGCGCGAACGCGTTCGCCCACGAGGCCGGCATACACCAGGACGGNGTGCTCAAGGAAAGAATCACCTACGAAATCATGAACCCCGAGGATGTGGGCATCCCCTCGAACAAGCTGGTACTCGGAAAGCATTCCGGGCGTCACGCGTTCAAGGACCGCCTGGAAGAGTATGGATACTTCCTCGAAGGCGACGCCCTAGAACAGGCGTTTAAGAAGTTCAAGGACCTCGCCGACAAGAAGAAGTACGTCTTCGACGAGGACATCGAGGCCCTCATAAGCGAGGAGTTCGTAAGGTCCTCGGACTTCTACAAGCTCATATCCGCAAACTACTCGGGCGGCTCGGACATGCACCCGGTGGCAACTGTGAAGCTCCTCATCGACGGGAACGAGATAACCGTTTCCGAAAGCGGCGACGGCCCGGTCGATGCGGCCTATCAGGCAGTGTCTAAGGCGACAGGACTTTCGCCCGTGCTCGAAACCTACGTGGTAGCCTCCATTACAGAAGGCATCGACGCGCAGGGCGAGGTCACCGTAAGGGTAGCCGACGAGGGCATAATAACGCAGGGGCAGGGCGCCAACACCGACATAGTCGTTGCGAGCGTAAAGGCGTACATAAACGCACTTAACAAGCTCCGCTGGCGGAAAGAGCACCCGAAGAAGGTCGTGTCTCAGGGTATGTAGAGCGAAGCAGCCCGGTTTTTTCATTCGCCGGGTGCTTATCGCGCGGTCTGCTATATACTTAGACAGATATGGCTTTCCCCACAAAAACAATAGAAACCTTCGTGAGGGCCGGGTATCCCATAGTCTATCTCGTCTCGTGGGAAGAGGAGCGGGTGGAGAACACTATAAGGTCCATCGGAAAGGGCTTATACCCCGACTCCCCGAGGTTCTCCGTCTGGTCTTGCACGGACGGTCTACGCGACGGCTCGGGCCCTTCCACAGAATCGAAGGGGCTTATCGAAGCACTGGACAGGGTCCTGGAAGAGCCGGGGAAGGGCTTTTACTTCTTTAAGGATATGGGCTTTTACCTTAGCGACCCGCGCGTTATCAGAAAGCTAAAGGACACATATCAGAAGCTCCGAAAAACGCCGAAGACGATTTTCATACTCGCTAACAGCGTCAGCATCCCGCCCGAACTCGAAAAGGAAATGGCCGTTATAGACATAGACCTCCCGGACAGGGCAGAGACGAGCAAGATCTTCGACTACATCATTAAATCGCACGCGAGCGAGGCGCTCCAAAATACGATGAGCCCGACGTTTAGGGAGGCTTCCATAAACGCGCTTCAGGGGCTTGGCGCGCTCGAAATGGAGCTCGCCCTCCGGCGGACGCTCGTCGGCAAGGACCAGCTCGGAGACGAAGCGGTCGATGCGCTCCTCGAAGAGAAGGCGCAGCTCGTACGAAAGACCGGCACGCTAGATTTCGTCAGGAGCCGCGTGGATATAGATGAGGTGGGCGGGCTCGAAAACATAAAAGAGTGGCTCGACGTGAGGAGGCTCGCGTTTTCGAGTAAGGCGAAGGAGTTCGGCCTCGACGTCCCGAAGGGGGTGCTCCTCATGGGGATAAGCGGGTGTGGGAAGAGCCTCTGCGCGAAGGCTATCGCGACGTCGTGGAATCTGCCGCTTTTAAGGCTCGACCTTAATCAGGTGTACAGCGAATCGCAGGGGAGCCCGGAAGAGGCGTTTCGAAAATCGATAAAGACAGTAGAGGCGACGTCGCCGTGCGTCCTTTGGATAGACGAGATCGAGGCGGGCATAACGAGGAGCGGGGAGAAGTCCGGCGACAGCCCGACGTCGAGGATCTTCGGCTACTTCCTTACGTGGATGCAGGAAAAGAAGTATCCGGTATTCGTCACGGCGACGGCGAACCAGATAGACCTCCTTCCACCAGAAATCCTCAGGAAGGGGAGGTTCGACGAGATATTCTTCGTCACGCTCCCGAACCAGAAGGAGCGGAGGGAGATATTCAGGATACATCTCCTTAACCGCGGCAAGAATCCGGACGACTTCGACCTCGATTCGCTCGCCAAAAATACGGACGGGCTCAGCGGGGCGGAGATAGAGCAGGCTGTCATATCGGCCCTCTTCGAGTCGTTCTCGCACGAAAAGGAGCTCACGGACAGGGAGCTTATCATTGCGGCCTCGTCCATTGTGCCGCTATCGACGACTATGCGTGAGGAGATATCGAAGCTCGAGCGCTGGGCGTCGAACAGGGCGGTAAAGGCGTCCCGGTAAGTGCAACAGGCCACTCAATTCCCCCGGACTTTAAATCGTTACAATAAAGTTAAGATCCCAGAAGCCATGTGAAGGCATTCCGAACAAACGCCTTGCCGTTTGAGACCGCGGGTTTGCCATGGGCTATCAGCACCCGTTCGATCGGCCAGTCGAGAATTCGTCCAAGCGCGGCGCGGGCTTTACGGCGATTGATGAAGCTCGCGCGCCATTCCCGCGGAGCGCCGGGATTCGGTTCCATGATCCCGTCGAGGCGGGCCACGTAACCCCGCCAGCCGCCGAACCAGTCGCGCGGCAGGTTCTCAATCAGGTCGGCGAAAATCGCGGTGCGGCTGGCGCGATGGAAAAAGACCGCCTCCGTCATTACGAAACTGCCGTGCACAAGGACCTGATCCAGGTCGGCCGCCCACCCCTCGTCGGGTGCATCGGCAAGGTCTCCGTCGAATATGAGGTCCTTCCGGCGCTTGCGCAATCCCGGGGAGGCGAAGAGGCTGGCATTCGGATAGGCGGACTTCCATTCTCCCAGAAAAAGGTGGTGCAGGAAATTGGGGGAGACCAGATAGCGGACCTGCCCCAGGGAATCGACCTCGCCTTTCAGCTCATCCGAAAGCGCTACCGGGGACCATACGAACAGGCTTCCGTCGGACAACCGGATCACCGCCATGCGGGTCGGGTAGGGGAAGCCGAGAAAAAAGGGCACTACCGGACCTTCACCAACCCAGATGTCCGGTCCGAATTCAAGCAGGGGCGCGCTCATTCTTATGTCCTCAGCCAAATCATCTATTATTTTAGTATTCCAGTGTCGAGAAAATCCGGGGAGCTGCAACGTCAAGCGTACCTTAACATGTTGAAATTATATAGTATGTAACCTTGCCAAGCCATTCTCATTCCCTGCTTATGCAGGGTTTTGTATCGAACTTGTTTATTGAATATAGCATAGGGGTTAGGCCGGAACAGGACTAAAGTTTTATTTTGTATTTAAACCAAAGTCCGATTGTGGCTCGTACTTTTTCTATATACTATTCGAAGGTGAAAAATGTCGTTAAGTCTCTATTTGAGGGCGGCGTCGGCATTAAGAAGAAATCCACCACGCCGGAGGAGCCGAGGTTCCTCCGGCGCTCCATCCGCATTCCCTATTTCAAGAAGCTTAAATATGGACTAAAGGATCACAAAACGGCGGACGGTCCTGTATCACGGAAATTCAGCGGCGGCGAGTTCAACCCATCCGAACACGAAAGGGCAATGAAGTATCGTAGAGAAATTGACGGACTACGAGCAGTTGCAGTTCTTGCCGTGATTTTTTTTCATGCAGGCTTCAATGCATTTCAAGGCGGCTACGTCGGCGTGGATGTGTTTTTCGTAATCAGCGGTTATTTGATTACTACTATCATTCTTTCCGACATGAACAACCAAAAGTTCTCTATTGTCACTTTTTATGAAAGGAGGGCGCGGCGCATATTGCCCGCTCTTTTTTTAGTGATGTTATGTTGTCTGCCTTTTGCATGGTTTTTGTTGCTGCCGAATGACCTGAAAGATTTTAGTGAAAGCCTCGCCGCCGTATCGGTATTTTCGTCTAACATCTTATTTTGGCGCCAGAGTGGTTACTTTGACACTGCTTCGGAATTAAAGCCGCTCCTTCATACCTGGAGTTTAGCGGTTGAAGAACAGTACTATATCTTGTTTCCGGTGTTTTTGATGTTGTTGTGGAAATTTCGCAAGCGACTTATCTTTGCGGCGCTTATGGTTGTTGGGATAGCGAGTCTGGCCGCTGCAGAGTGGGGCGCCTACAATAAACCTGATATGACTTTTTTCCTGCTGCCTACTCGTGCCTGGGAGTTGGCGATAGGTGCTCTGATTGCTTTTTACTTTCTTTATAACCGAAAGCATGCGGAGTTCATCAAATCAAGAAAAAAGGCGAGTGAAGTACTTGGTTTTGTCGGTTTACTTTTGATTTGTTACTCAATTTTTGCTTTTGACGATGATACACCTTTCCCGAGTCTATACGCACTGATCCCGACCGTAGGGACAGGACTGATAATCATATTTTCAACATCCGAGACCGCAGTTGGCCGATTGCTCGGTATTAAAGCTATGGTCGGGATCGGCTTGATCAGTTATAGCACTTACCTTTGGCACTACCCTATATTCGTGTTTGCCAGACGCGCAAGTTTGACAGAACCGGGAACTACTTTGCTTCTCTTTTTGTCCGCGTTATCAGTTCTACTTGGGTTTATCAGTTGGCGGTTTGTCGAAAGCCCGTTTAGAAACAAGGGTATTATCTCGCGCAGGAAGATCTTCTCTTTCGGCGCGGTGGGCTCTTTTTTATTCGTGCTTATTGCCTGTGCCGGCGTGTATACAGGGGGTTTCATTTACAGATATAGCGGAGATGATCTAGAAATGGTCGATATGAGTTTTGTAGAAAATCGAGATAAATATGTTACTTCCCGTTTTCTTCGGCTGCTTGGAAAAGAGTTCGATAAAAATGATTCCCGACCCAAGGTTTTGATTATCGGAGATAGTTACGCACAGGATTTGACGAACGCCTTATTCGAAGTGGATTTTAATAGACAAATCCAGTTATCAACACATTATATCAGCAAAGAATGCGGGAACTTGTTTATCCCGAAATCACAGTTTGAGGATGATATTCCTCCTGGGTACGTCGGTGCATGCAAAGAGGAGAGTCTCTTTGAAGACAAAGATCTACGCAGGAGAATGTTGGAAGCAGACCAAATATGGTTTGCAAGCTCCTGGCAGGATTGGCAGTCAGAATACATCGCGCAAAGTGTGGAGAATGTAAAGGCTCTTACGGGGAAAAAAGTAAAAGTTTTCGGGCGTAAAAATTTTGGATATATCAATATATCAGAACTTTTGGAAATGACTGAAAATGAGCGGATTGCGATTCGAAATAGTGTTCCGAAAAAACAAATAGACGTGAATAATGAGATGAAAAACAGTCTTTCATCCGAAAATTTTGTTGATGTCGAGAAATTGTTGTGTGGAAATGACGTAAATACCTGTCCTATTTTTACAGATGCAGGAGAACTCAAAACATTCGACGGAACGCATCTTACGCCCTATGGAGCGAAATATTATGGGAGTCAACTCATCCGAAACGGGGTGTTGCCGAATATCTCGAGTTCCAGGTAGACGGTTTGTATAGAAGACCCTATGAGGACTCCCAGGTGGCAGGACTATTTACTTGCCTATTCTCCTGGGGGTAACTTACATTTTAGTCGCCTCTAACTATTTATTTCTGGTAATTATTCGTTATACTAGCAGCTTACACGGGAGATATGTAAGAATCAGATTCTGGCCATTGTCTAATCCGATTAGACTCGATTCGCATGATAGAGCTGATATCTTAGAAATTTTCTCGAGTACTTTCCGTGGGGATGTAGCTCAGCCTGGGAGAGCGCCGCGTTCGCAACGCGGAGGTCGGGGGTTCGATTCCCCTCATCTCCACCAATGATAACAAACACTTACGTTACCCTTTCCCGGCTGTAAATCCCCCACTGTACAGAGATGAGTTAAGCGCACTCTCGCGCAAACGGCATTTAGGCAACTAAATACCCCGCTCTGTGAGCCGAGTCCGTGACAATTGATTTATCTCAGGAGCGGCTCAAGAAACGATAGAGGGGCCTTACTAATTCGTCGAATGGGCCAGACTAGAGTTCCTCCTCCAGCCGCCCCCCATTCCTATGACTATCACATGGTAATGGTTATTCGCTGATATCACCCAGGCTCCAAGCGTCAGTTCTTTGCCGTTAATGGAGCCGTACCGAAGTTGACTGCGAATCTTTTACACCAGATAGTTACTGAGTGGTATTTCCCAAGGTCGATATCTGTGGGTATGTCGTAGTTTTGATCTCCAACGTTACCCTTCAGGGGGCCAAGCTCTATATAACCTGCATTCGTTACGGTGTCGTTGTCGTTGGCATCCTCTGCCCGGCCGAGATATACCCGCACGTCGGGACCGTTCGAGGTCTCGAAATCTGTGAGCCTGAGCACATAGCTTCCTCCTGGCAGCCTAAAGATAGAGGCTGTTCCGCTGGTCTCATGAGCCACGCCGTGGAATTCACCTTGCGATACGACCTGAGGGGAATCATCACTCTGCTCGGTGTACTGAGAGGGAAATCCTTCATTTACACTCTCGTCGATGAACAGCTTCTCCGGTCTGAACAGATACCAGGCAACGATGATTACGATTATCCCTCC
>PABJ01000001.1 GCA_002699105.1 Ectothiorhodospiraceae bacterium
AGCTGTGAGATAGGTATATCGTTGGTTTCAAAGGTCGAGATCGCCGGATCATTATCCGGGTTTTTTGCATACGAAAACGTAATTTTTAGTTCATCAGTGATTCCTGTGTTGTGTAACATTCTTTATTTTCCTTGTATTTGGGTTTATAGTCATATATGACCTTTTTCAAGTACTTGATTGCACTCGAAAAGCTATTAGGCTCTACTGAGCCACGTAGTTCATAAAACTCATTGATAAGCTTCTTTGTCTCCTCGGTTTGAGGGAATTCAAATGTGACTTTTCCGAGATCTCTACTATGTCCCGCAAGTGGCAATGAGTTCGCCACAAGGAAGCTGCTCAGGTAAAAGTCCGCTGTTTGATAAGTATTCATAATTCTCTCCTAGTTTGAGAGGTTAATAGTAATACCCATCGCCAAAATGATGATGGGGGTTTGCAGTTTTCAGGTTTACAGTTTTCGGGGGGTGTTCCGGAATTATGTACCGGATAATAGAATGTACTGTATAATAATAAGAAAATCAAGTCGGTATGAAAAAATATGATAAATAATCATATTTATATGAAGTACAATTCAATCCGTCCTAATTATTCGCCATATCTGGGGGTGTTTTGTTATACGACATCGAACTTCGCGAGAAAATCGTCCTCATCAGCCCCATGGCCTACGTATAGGCAAACAACAAGCCCCGAAAGGTTTATACGTTCCATGAGATTGTCTAGCGGAGGGAAGAGTGAGAAGAAAACGAAAATATGCACACACCCCTAAATCGAATGCAACACTGCAACGGTCGATGAGATTTCAGAAATGAGCTTCTGCCCATTCCATATTTAGATTTGACTCAATCGCATCTTCCACTGCATCTGGCAGCTCCCATAAGAAATCAAGTCCAGATCGTCGTTCAACTTCATCAATCGTTACAAGCGCATCGAGAATGGGGAATGAGCTAGGTGATTCCTGATCGAGTATGAAGGCGGAACTTTGGATATAATCACTCTCATCTGAGTACAAAACGATTTTCCAGTAGCCGCTTGGTACAAGATGTACTTCGTCGGCATTCGGTAGTGAAGGCATTTCCCGTTCATACAGCGGTCCGGTCATGACATAGATGACGCCATAGATTTCGACCATATCCCGCACCTTAGCCTCCAACAAGCTCCACGGACCACGGTTAAGGGGTGATTTTTGGGGTGTAATATTAGACAAATAATTCGTCTGGTACCAATCCTCACTGCCATCAAACGAACCAAGAGGTGCCTGATGGCCTCTGTCCGTAGAGATAATACCGTAGGCATCTTTATAATCGCCGTGTCTTGGACTAGGCTCTAGCGTTTCACTTTCATCCAACCAGGGGGCAGGAGCCCAATTACGGGTGCGTTGTGGTCCTGAGATAATATCCCGATCAAGACGATAGGCTACCCAATCAGCAAGCTTCGTAGAATCGTTGCTGCTGAGAGCGTAGATCGAACGAATAATCAAGTCGTTTGTAGGTGGTGTGCCATAAGGATACCCATGCAGGAAATGCTTGCAATGAATTTCGGGTCGGTGTTGCGAGTTCGCTGTTGGGAGAAGCAGCGAGACGAAGAACAAGATCATGAGCACCGTTCTCATACAAGCCTGCATGTTGAGGTGGTTACTACGTGTCATAGCCTTGAAATCGCAACGATCATGGGGAGTCATACTGTCCAGTTGGTGTTTTGGGTACGTACCGGAAATTTAAGACATTATGGCTTGAAATAACCATCCAAGACTAGGACAAGGTGTGAGAGATGGAGGGAAAGACCTTCTTAGCGCTGAAGCGGACACTTGTAGTTGCGTCTCTATTGCTTGTTGCAATGGAATCGACCGATGCGCAGATCGTATACAAAACCTTCTACGGCCACAAATACCACAGGGCTCATTGCCAGTATCTCTGGGACAGTAGCTTCTCTCTAACTTTGCGTGAAGCTGATGCCCAAGGCCTAAGTCCGTGCAGCGTATGTGACCCGCCTGTACTGAACCGATATACGTATAGTTCTCTTTGGGTTTGGTTGCTTCTTCTGCGTCCACCAGGAACAGTGGTGTATCGTGACAACACTCCCATATTCGAAAAAAGCGATGACTTCTTCAGAATAGGTTTTGGAGGCTCAACATATCAGTCGGGAGGTGTTTTTTCAAAACCACCAAGGTTGAGTGAGATCTTTATTTCATTCAGCGCTGGAATTGCACTCGACCCGATCTGGCGCATACTGGTTCAGGGCGGGTTTGGTGATTTTGCCTCAAAAGAAGTGATCTTCGAAGAAGTGGCTGAGATCGCAGGAACCGATGTGTTGTACGATGGAAACAACTATTTTTGGGAACTTGAATTCGGTGTGATGATGCTCAAGTTCGTTGCTTTTACTTATGGCGTTGTCAAATATGAATTTGATACAGGACTGGCTGCTCATCTGGATGATAGTAACCTGTTCAATTATTTCGCAAAGGCTGGGCTCACGTTTAAGTTTGGTGCCGTTAGTCTGGACCCATCGATACAGCTAATTGGTCGAGAGCCGGGGAGGCTAGAATACGTGAAGACTGCTGTTGCTTTGTACTTGTACATTGAATGAGTGCATCGCTCTCGTTATCTGGTGCAACACTGCAACACCTCACCGCGGAATGCGATTCAGGTAACTGCACATTCCCGATAATCGAATCGAGCATCGCTTTCTCTACCTTACACCCGTTAGGAAAGAATCTGGAAAGCTGGTTCCATGGTGCCCGAGGTCATGCCTTGTAAATGCATGCAGTAAAATGAGTTACAGGATGCTCTCAAATGCGAGCGGAGAGGGATCCCATCTCCACCCAGGTACAACGAAGACCCTTGATTGCCGAATACAGCTCGGAATCAAGGGTTTTTTGTTTTCGGGAATCTACCAAACAGGCACCGCCGTACCTACGATATCACGGTTCGATGAATAGTCTCTGATAAATGAGCGAGTACTTCGTAGTTAAGCAGATTGCTGCTATCGCTGAAGGCGCTTACCTTGATTTCTGAGGGACTTTGCTTTCCAATGATTACTACTTCGTCGCCGACTTCGGCCTCAGGGACGTTGGTAACGTCTGCTATAACCATGTTCATATTTACCACGCCGATGACGCTGCAAAACTGGCCTTGGATAAGCACCATGCCTTTGTTGCTCAGCGAACGGCTGTAGCCCAAGGAGTATCCGATTGGGATGAGGGCGGTTCTAATATCGGATTGTGCAAGGTATGAAATGCCGTAACTCACGAATTCGCCGGTCTTCACCTCTTTGATAGACATGATCTGGCTTTTCCAGCTGAGCACTCTATCCAATGGGTCCAATTTGTTCTTCTTGTGGTTGACGTATTGAACAAACACTTCAATGCTGGACCAGAAGCCGTAGAGCATAATGCCAATTCTCACCAAATCCATTCTTGAGCTCGGATAAATAAAAGCCGCTGCGGAATTAGCTATATGCCGGTATTTCGGAACGATATCGTTTGCCTCAAGAACGCCCAGCATCTTTTTGTATTTCTTTATCTGCTTCAATATTCGCGAATGATTGGAGATGCTCTCGGCTCCGGCAAGGTGGGTGCAAAAGCCGGCAACGTCAAAGAACTCCTCGTTCTCCTTGATAATGGAGATGGCAGTGGCCAATTCATCCGTGTTCAGGCCGGTGCGATTCATTCCGGTTTCTGCTTCGAGGTGAATTCTAGCCTTCAGGTTGCATTGTTTTGCGCAGGCTAATGCGCTATACAATCGTTCCAGATTGAACACATAGAACTCGATTCCTTTTCTCATGACATCGGCCATGTGTTCATCGGGAATCCAGCCCATTATCATAATAGGTTGGGGTTCTGAAAGACTGCTGTAAACTCGTACGGCTTCTCTGTAGCTGAAAACCGAATAATGATTAATACCATGTTTCTCGAAAAGCGGGACTATCTGCTCGATGCCGTGGCCGTAGGCGTTGGCTTTGACTACTGCAGATATTGTCACTTTTGGACCCATTTTCTTCTTCAGAAAAGCGACGTTATTCTGAAGCGCTTTTTCATCAAGGGTAATGATGGAACTACCATTGAAGAGGTCTTGTGTCATACTACCGATTTATGCTTTTGTAGATTGAATAAAACACATTTACGCCTGTCTCGATCAGCTCATCAGGGAAATCGTAATCCGGATTATGCAGCTGCGGCTGTTGCAGTCCTGCCCCCAGACCAAAGAGGCAGGTGCTGTATTTTTCCGAATAGTATCCAAAGTCTTCGGACCATTTGAAGGGCGTTTCGATGAATTCATACTTGAGATCATTATGCTTTGCCGATTGCTCAACAAGGCGTACGCATTCATCATTATTGACGCTTGCCGGAAATACTTCGCTGAAAGAAATATCGCAGGTTAAGTGCTCACCTTTCGAAATATCATTGATAGTGTTTTCACAGTACTGCGTCAGCAAATCCATATCCTCATTCTCGAATGCGCGCAGGGTGATTCTGATTTCGGCATACCCGGGTGACGTCCCAAAGGAGATTTCACCCATTTTAATATGGATGAAGGTAAGCAGCGTCAAATCTTTGAAGAGCGTTGTATTGCTCCCTATCTCATGAAGACGTGTAATAATCTCGGAAATAGCATTAGCCGGGCTTATTCCATTTTCAGGTTCTGCAGCATGAGATGTCTTGCCGAAGAGCTTCACCGTCATGCCTTTTGAAGCAGCCGAAAAGCTGCCGTTTTTGAGCAGTATTTTGTGCTTCTCAATTCCGGGAATATTATGAAGTGCAAAAATATAGTCGGGGGCAATATTTTTGAACTCGGGGGATTCAACTACATCTCTCGCACCCTGTTCTACTTCCTCTGCGGGCTGAAAGAGTAACACTGCTTTCCCGAATTCCGGGGGATCTTCCGCTATTCTTTGCGCCAATCCAGCCAGAATAGCCATATGTCCATCGTGCCCGCAGACATGCGCTACATTTTCGTGACGGGATGCATATTCAAGCTGGGATATTTCCGCAATCGGCAGCGCATCCAGTTCGGCTCTGAACACAAGCGTTTTGCCGGGCTTCCTGCCTTCGAAAACGAACGCCTTTCCTGTGTTGCTCAATGAAATCACCTCGGAAGGCTTGAAGCGATGTACAAAAGCCGTAATGTATTCCGATGTTCGATATTCCTGATTCGAAACTTCAGGGTTTTGATGAAGGTAATGCCGTAATGCGATGATTTCCTTATTCGGCATGAGCAAACGCCTTTCTCAGGTCAAAGTCGGTTGTGCGTTCAGTAGGTAAAATGGGGGAGGCTTACGCGTGCATTCGCCGCGCCCATTCTCGTTCATTCTTTAAACGTATCAAATCCTTCTCGGTCTGACAACCTACTTCGCAAGCTTCCGTATATTTTAATCGGGTCGTTTGCTCCTTTAATGTCCGTTTCGTAATTTTACGAAATACGAAGGAGCACCATGGCACGTCTTGTAACAATCCCGGAATCTGACATAGCAACAATCACTTCGGATCAAACGGAACTCGCGAGGTACGCAAAAGCTCTCTCGCATCCGGTACGTGTGTACATCCTTACTACGCTCAGCAAGCAGACATGCTGTTACAGCGGCGATCTCGCCGAAATCCTCCCAATTGCACGGAGCACGCTTTCACAGCACCTGAGCGAGTTGAAGAATGCAGGGTTGATACAGGGCGAATTTCTTCCTCCGAAGATCAAGTATTGTATCAACAGAGAAAACTGGGAGCGATCGAAGCACCTGATGATGCAGTTCTACGGATTGACAATAGAGTGAACACACACGATAGAAGGAGCACATTGAAATGGAAATCAAAGTACTTGGGCCGGGTTGCGCGAAGTGTCAATCGCTCGATAAGCTCACCCGCGAAGTAGTCGAAAAGAACGGACTCGATGCATCCGTCACGAAGGTGGAGGATATCGTCGAAATCATGAATGCCGGGATTATGGCGACGCCGGCGCTTATGGTCGACGGTAAGGTCGTCGTGAAGGGCCGCGTCCCATCAGAGTCGGAACTCGTCAAACTTCTCAGCCACTAAACGATAACGGAGCACCCGAACATGATACGCACATTCATCATTATCGCACTCACCGGACTTGTGCTCGCGAGTCCATCCGTACTGTCGCAAACAAACAAAGCAGGTCAAAAGTCTTCGAGCGGGAAGGAGACCGTCGATCAAGTAACCGTGTATTACTTCCACGTGACTCGCCGCTGCGCCACCTGTCTCGAGATCGAGAAAACAGCAAAGACCTACGTCGAGTCGAAGTACCAAGGCGGTAAGCAGGTCGCCTTCAAAACGGTCAACGTCGATGAGGACAAGAACCAGGCGCTCGCCGAAAAATATCAGGCTGCAGGTTCGATGCTGCTTGTCGTACGTGGCGAAAAGGTAGAAGACATCACTACCGATGCATTCAAGTACGCGTACACAAAACCTGCGAAGCTGGAAACACGCCTGAAAAAAGCCATCGCTGCTGTAACGAACTGACGCTATGGAAGTACTTCAGGAACTGCTGGACTCTACCAACGTCCCGGCGCTTTCCGCATTTATCCTTGGGCTGATGACTGCAATCAGTCCGTGTCCGCTCGCGGCCAATATCACAGCGATGGGGTACATAGCGAACGATCTTGAATCGCGCCGGAAGGTGTTCATCAAAGGCCTGGTGTACACTGCCGGGCGGGCGATATCCTATACAGCACTGGGCGTGGCGATCTACTTCGGGGCGAGCACGTTCGATGTTTCCCGGATATTTCAGGGCTGGGGCGAAAAACTGCTCGGTCCGCTGCTCATCGTGATCGGGCTCTTCATGCTGGATATCATAAAGCTGAAGATCCCCGGACTTGGCGGCATTACGACGCGTCTCGGCGAGAAGATGGGGAATGGATATTGGGGTGCGTTGGGGATCGGTATGCTCTTCGCGCTGGCGTTCTGTCCGTATAGCGGCGTGCTGTACTTCATGATGCTGATTCCAATGACGGTTGCATCTCCGCAGGGCCTCCTCCTGCCGCCGTTGTACTCGCTGGCAACTGGTTTGCCCGTCATTTTAGCCGCATGGCTGTTAGCCTATACGGTCAGCGGTATCGGAACCTATTATAATCGCATCAAGACGTTCGAGAAATGGTTCAGGCGGATCGTCGCGGTGCTGTTCATCGGTGCAGGCATCTACCTCATCCAACAGACATTCTTCCAATAGGATGCACCCGACTCCACATCCGTGACATTATGGAACTGAAGAAAGAACTCAAGATTCTGTCCTGGATGGTCGCGATCTTCCTCGCTGCCTGGTTCATGCCTGTGGGAAAGCCGCGGTTCGATAATGCAGTGCTGGAGGCATTCGAGCTCCTGAAATGGTATGCGCACGAGCATGTATTGCTGTGTCTCGTCCCGGCCTTCTTCATCGCCGGGGTGATAGCCGTCTTTGTCAGCGAGGCGTCGGTCATCAAATACTTCGGCGCGAATGCCGTCAAGTGGAAGTCCTACCTCATTGCATCTGTCTCGGGAACGATCCTTGCTGTCTGCTCCTGCACTATCTTGCCGCTGTTTTCCAGCATACACAAGCGCGGGGCAGGACTGGGTCCGGCGGTTGCATTTTTGTATTCCGGGCCGGCTATCAACATCCTCGCCATCATCCTCACAGCACGGATCCTCGGCTGGGAGCTTGGTCTTGCACGAATAGTGGGGGCGGTGATATTCAGCATTGTCATCGGCCTCGTCATGTCCTTCATCTACCGAAAGGAAGAGCGCGAAAAAGCGGACGCCCTCATGAATATCGAACCACCCGAAGATGGGCGGCCGCTGTGGCAGACGAGCTTTCATTTCTTCGCACTCGTCGGTGTGCTGGTGTTTGCCAATTGGGGGGCTCCGGGTGAAGAGGCGGGCTTTTTTTATGTCGTCTACCGGTACAAGTGGCTCATCACCGCGGCATTTGGCCTGCTGGTCGCAGTTTCGATGGTAAAGATTCTCGGGATCAAGCTCCAATGGGTCGCGCTGGCCACGGCGGCTGTGCTGGTAACCGGACTTGCCTTCCCTGACCACCCTTTGCTGGCATTCGTCGTCGCATCCATCGGTCTTACATTGCTCACCGCCTACAAGCCGGGCGAGCCGCGCGAATGGCTCCTCTCCAGTTGGGATTTCGCGAAGCAGATTCTCCCTCTTCTGGCAATCGGCGTGCTGATAGCAGGTGTTCTCCTCGGCACAGCCGATGGGGAAGGCCTCATCCTGAATGAATGGGTCGCGACGCTCGTCGGCGGGAATTCCCTTGGTGCGAATCTATTCGCATCTGTCTTCGGTGCGTTTATGTACTTCGCCACACTGACAGAAGTCCCGATCCTCCAAGGACTCTTGCATAGCGGCATGGGGCAGGGTCCGGCCTTGGCGCTGTTGCTTGCCGGTCCGGCGCTTTCGCTCCCGAATATGCTCGTCATTCGCAGCGTGATGGGTACGCAGAAAACCGCTGTGTACGTGGTACTAGTTGTTATACTTTCGACGGTTTCGGGGATTATCTACGGAGGAATTGCGTGAGGAGTATCCGATATCCAGCTATCGATGCTGAGCCTTTTATATCCCACCGAGACCGGTAGTCCCTGCTTGCGTGCCCGCCCTGAGTTCATGATATTAACTTTTGCCGGTTCGTACTTCCATTGCAACTCTGTACGTTGGTGGCAGTGCTGTGCCCGGCAGAGTATATCCCTTAACCAACAGCAATCACACCCATGTCCGTATTAGATCTCAAGCAGTTCGAAAGAAATATTGTCGTCAGAAGCGTTGAGGAGAAAGACTTCGACGACATCATCACCATGCAGCAGCTATGCTTCCCGCGCATGGAGCCGTGGAGCAAGGAACAACTGCGCAGCCATGTGATGATTTTTCCCGAAGGGCAGATCTGCGTGGAATACGAAGGAAAGGTCATCGCTTCCAGCAGCAGCTTGATTCTGGACTTCGAGATGTACAACACCTCGCATACGTGGTGGGAAGTGACGGGCGGAGAGCGGATTGCAAACCACACGCCGGAAGGCGATACGCTCTACGGTATCGAGATTATGGTGCACCCGGAATACAGGGGCATGAAACTCGCACGGCGGCTCTACGACGCACGGAAGAAGCTTGCACGCGAACGCAATCTCATGCGTATCGTCGTTGGGGGGCGGATACCAGGCTACCATGAACACAAGAAGGAGATGACGGCGCGGGAGTATGTGGAGCGCGTTATCGATAAGTCGCTGTTCGATCCCGTGCTGACATCGCAGCTTGCGAACGGCTTCGTGCTCAAGCGCCTCGTGGAAAAGTACAACGAAGACGATACCGAATCCGCAGGGTACGCAACACTGCTTGAGTGGACCAACCTGGACTACAATCCGGATATGCACAAGCGCTACCTGGCTTCCAGATCGGTGCGGATTTGCGTAGTGCAGTATCAGATGCGCCCGATAACATCGTTCGAGGAGTTTGCGCAGCAATGCGAGTTCTTCATAGATGTGGCATCGGACTACAAGAGCGACTTTGTGCTCTTCCCGGAGATGTTCACCATGCAGTTGCTCTCCTTCCTCCACGGCGGGCGGCCCGATGAGGAGGTTCGGCGTTTGGCCGAGTACACGCCGCAATATCTGGAGTTGTTTACAAAGTTGGCAATCAATTACAACGTGAATATTATCGCAGGCTCGCATTTCACGTTGGAGAACGAGAAACTCTACAATATTTCCTATCTCTTCAAACGTAACGGCGAGATCGGGAAGCAGTATAAACTCCATATCACGCCTTCCGAGCGGCATTGGTGGGGCGTCGTGCCGGGCGATAGCGTGGAAGTATTTGAAACGGACAGGGGACCGGTCTCGTTGCAGATTTGCTACGATGTCGAGTTTCCCGAGGTCAGCAGGATTGCGACGCAGAAAGGCGCGCTGATGGTGTTCGTGCCGTTTTGCACCGATGAGCGCTCGGCGTATTTGCGCGTCCGGTACTGTGCGCAGGCTCGCGCCGTCGAAAACCAGGTCTATGTAGCGATGGCGGGTACAGTCGGAAATCTTCCGCATGTACAGAACATGGATATTCAGTACGCGGAATCCGGCATACTCACGCCGTCCGATCTCTCGTTTTCACGAGACGGCATTGCAGCGATCAGCACACCCAATATCGAGACTGTGGTCATTCACGATGTGGACCTCGAGCTCCTTCGCCGGCAACGCAAGATGGGCAGCGTCAGAAACCTCATGGACCGCAGAACCGACCTTTTCGAGGTGTCTCTGAAGTAGGGCGGGGAGCATCTTGCAATGCAGATCGCCCGGTTTTGCCTCGGATCCATTTGCAACTTTACGGAGTAGGCTCCGTATATCAGCCTTATTGCAACATTGACGCCAAAGTTGTAATCTAGTACGAAGAATACTACAACCATTTAAGCACAAAGCAATACGAATGATCAGATAGCATAGTCACATGGCAGTATCATCACGACGATGATGAAAGAACGCTTCGGGAAGTCTGGAGCTTCTTGCCTATGTGACGAGGATTGCTGTCTGTAACTCGTTGTTGTTGCTATTGCGAATGAAGCCATGAGTTACCTCATGGCTTTTTTTTTGGAGGTACGTTATGTCGGATACATACTTGCTTTTTACTACCGTATCCTTTGGTTACGAGCATTCTCTGGAGACTATCATCAATGGCCTTACAGCGCATTGCGCTCCCGGCTGGACTGGTATTGTCGGGGCAAACGGCTCGGGGAAGTCCACTCTTCTTCGTCTTGCAGCGGGGGAATTGACTCCAAGTGCCGGCACGATTCAAAGCAGCGGATCAGTTGTGTATTGTCCTCAGAGAACTGACACAGCACCGGATAACTTCAATGGCTTTATGACAGTGTACGACAAGCCGAGTATGCGGTTAAAGGCTATCCTTGAGATCGAAGAAGAATGGCTGTATCGGTGGGAGACTCTCAGCCAGGGAGAGCGGAAACGTGCGCAGATTGCCGTTGCCATCTGGCAGGAGCCGGATGTGTTGCTGCTGGATGAGCCTACAAATCATCTCGATGCCGATTCACTGCGAGTGCTGTATTCAGCATTGGAGGCGTTCAACGGGACCGGACTTCTGGTTAGCCACGATCGCTTTCTGCTTAATACATTGTGCTACCAATGCGCATTTTTCGAACCGCCGCGTATCGTTATGCGCAGCGGTACTTATGCACAGGGCAAGGAGCAGCAAAATATTGAGTACGACTCCACATTGAAAATGAAACACGAGGCAGAGAGTACACTTCAATCACTCAATAGAGAAGTGACGCGCCGCAGAAATGCGGCAGACAGAGCAGATAGCCAACGCTCGAAAAGGCATCTGAAAGCAAGTGATCACGATGCGAAAGCGAAAATTGACCTGGCGCGAGTATCCGGAAAGGACGGTGCGGCGGGGAGAAGGTTGAGGCAATTACAAGGCCGCGTAGCTCAGGCTGAACAAACCGTCGAATCCATCGATATCAAAGGCAGGCGTGTCACCGGAATAGAAATACCATCGGAGAAAAGTAAACGCGATACCTTGTTTACGCTGGAACCGCATACGATCCCTCTCGGTACTCGCCGGATGCTGCGAATACCTGAGATTTCAATGGCTCCTTCGGATCGTGTTGCTATCTCCGGAAAGAATGGATGCGGGAAGTCGACCTTCATTCGGTTCGTTGTGGAGCGTTTGCGTATCGCTCCTGAAAAGATTGTGTATATACCTCAGGAGGTGGATGATACTGCAGCGAAGCGCATTCTCGCGGAGGTCAGGTCGTTGCCGAATGAAGTTCTGGGGCAGCTCTTTACGATCGTGAGTAGATTGGGTTCAGAGCCGAAGCACCTTCTGGACTCCGACATGCCGAGTCCCGGTGAAATCCGCAAGTTGATGCTTGCGCACGGGATGCTTCACAGGCCTCAACTCATCATCATGGATGAGCCAACCAACCATATGGACTTGCCATCTATTGAATGCCTCGAAGAAGCGCTTGCGGAGTGTGCGTGCGGATTGCTGCTCGTTAGCCACGATGAGGATTTCCTACGTGCTGTATCATCGACCCATTGGCAAATCGTACCAGATTCAACATCGCAGAACGTTTACTCGATTCACAGGCAGATGTAATATGTACCGCTGCAGGTAGGCCTTCGGGGCAGAAGCATTGGTCCCGGTTTCATTAGTAGGTGCGCTAAGTGCCTTCTGGAATGTATATTCCAATGCAGCAGCACAAATGAGAGTTTAAAAGACCATCACAACGAAAAACACGTTACCCACGATTTTCCGGAGGAATTATGGCTGATATACAGAAGGCACAGGCAACGCAGATCAAGAATATAGAGGAGCGCACCGGTAAGACGATGAAGCAATTGATTGCTCTCGTCCGGGAGAGCGGTATAGAGAAGCACGGCGGCATTGTCAAAATGCTGAAAACCGATTTAGAGATAGGCCACGGCGACGCGAATCTCATTGCGCATCTGGCAAAGCAGGCAGACTCGCCATCAGACGACAAGCCTGAGGATCCTCTGGACGCGCTCTATGCCGGTCCGAAGGGGGACCTTCGTCCTATTCATGATGCATTGCTCAAACACCTGAACCGGTTTGGTACATTCGAGGCAGCACCGAAGAAGAAGTACATCAGCTACCGCCGCAAGAAGCAATTCGCTATGATCGGTCCGGCTACCAACACGCGAGTCGAAGTCGGCCTGAACATCAAGGAACTGCCCAGCTCACCGCGCCTGGAAGAACAAGGACCGAACAAGATGTGCAATTATCTTGTGAAGCTCACAGAGGCAAAGCAGGTGGATAAGGAACTAATAGCGTGGATCAAGGCTGCATATGACGCAGCCGGTGATGCGTGAGCTATGGCTGAGGTAGGGCGGGGAGCGCAAGTGAATATTTGAATCCCAGCTTAGAACGGCAAGGTATATAACAACACAGCCGCCCCGAGGGGCGGCTGCTATCGTTGCTGCTAAGGTTAGGCTTTAGCGGAGATCGAAGCGGTCCAGGTTCATGACCTTGTCCCACGCGGCGATGAAGTCGTTGACGAACTTCGCCTTCGCATCTTCGCAGGCGTAGACTTCAGCCAGGGCGCGGAGTTGTGAGTTGGAACCGAAGATGAGATCGACGCGGGTGCCGGTCCACTTGGTTTCGCCTGTGGAGCGGTCCTTACCTTCGAAGAGGTCGCCGTCATCGGAGGTCGGTTTCCACACCGTACGCATATCGAGCAGGTTCACGAAGAAATCGTTCGTGAGTGTACCGGGATTCTTGGTGAATACACCGTGCTTCGACTGCTTGTGATTCGCATTGAGTGCGCGCATACCGCCCATGAGTACCGTCATCTCAGGGGCAGTGAGCGTAAGGAGCTGTGCCCGGTCGAGCAGCAGTTCTTCGGATGAGCATGCGTACTTCTGCTTCTGGTAGTTGCGGAATCCGTCTGCCTCCGGTTCAAGCACTTCGAAGGATTCAACATCGGTTTGTTCTGCCGATGCATCCATGCGGCCCGGGGTGAAGGGGACGATGACTTCGTGACCCGCATCTCTTGCTGCCTTTTCGACTGCCGCGCAGCCGCCGAGGACGATTATATCGGCGAGCGATACTTTCTTTCCGCCGGACTGTGCGCCGTTGAATTCCTTCTGAATTCCTTCAAGTGCGACGAGTACCTTCGCGAGCTGCTCCGGCTGATTAACGTCCCAGTCCTTTTGCGGTGTAAGGCGTATACGCGCACCGTTGGCGCCGCCGCGCATATCAGAACCGCGGAATGTAGAGGCCGAAGCCCATGCCGTGGAAACCAGCTCCGGAACCGAAAGGCCCGAGGCCAGAATCTTGCTCTTAAGCTCGGTGATATCCTGCGCATCGATAAGTTCGTGATCGACTGCGGGAATCGGATCCTGCCAAATCAGTTCTTCTTCCGGGACTTCCGGGCCGAGATAGCGCGCCCGTGGACCCATATCGCGATGCGTCAGCTTGAACCATGCCCGTGCAAATGCATCAGCAAACTCATCGGGGTTATCGAGAAAACGCTTTGCAATCGGAGCGTAGATCGGATCGAACTTCAGCGAGAGATCGGCTGTCGTCATCATCGGGCGGTGCTTCTTGGATGGATCGTGCGCATCGACCACCATGTCCTCCTCTTCGCAGTCCTTCGCGCGCCACTGGTTCGCACCGTACGGACTCTTTTCCAGCTCCCAGTCGTACTTGAAGAGCACCTTCAGGTAGCCCATGTCCCACTTGGTGGGATTTGGTTTCCATGCGCCCTCGATGCCGCTGGAAATCGTATCGCCAGCCAAACCGCTGCCATAATTACTCTTCCAGCCCAGGCCTTGCTCTTCAATTCCTGCGCCTTCGGGCTCGCGCTCCAAATGCTCCTCAGGAGCTGCGCCGTGGCATTTCCCGAACGTATGTCCGCCAGCAACGAGCGCGACAGTCTCCTCGTCGTTCATCGCCATGCGCTTGAAGGTCTCGCGCACATCCTTGCCGCTTGCAACAGGATCGGGCTCGCCGTTCGGGCCTTCGGGATTCACGTAAATCAATCCCATCTGCACAGCGGCGAGGGGATTCTCGAGATCGCGGTCGCCGGAATACCGCTTATCGCCCAGCCATTCGCTTTCCGCTCCCCAGTACACATCTTCTTCCGGTTCCCAGATATCGGCACGGCCGCCGGCAAACCCGAACATCTTGCAGCCCATGGATTCCAGCGCGCAGTTTCCTGCCAGAATCAACAGATCGGCCCAGGAGAGTCTCTTTCCATACTTCTGCTTTATCGGCCAGAGCAGGCGGCGCGCTTTATCGAGGTTCACGTTATCGGGCCAGCTGTTGAGCGGTGCAAAGCGCTGATTCCCTGTTCCGCCGCCTCCGCGGCCGTCGCCAAGGCGGTAGGTCCCGGCGCTGTGCCATGCCATTCGGATGAACAGGGGACCGTAATGACCGTAATCGGCGGGCCACCAGTCCTGTGAATCCGTCATCAGGGCATAGAGGTCCTTCTTCACGGCTTCAAGATCGAGCTTCTTGAATTCCTCCGCATAATTGAACTGCTCACCCATGGGGTCGGATTTCGATGAGTGCTGATGCAGTATTCTAAGATTCAGTTGATTTGGCCACCAGTCCTTGTTCGATGTCCCGCCTCCTGTTGCGGCAGGGTTGTGACCGGTGACAGGGCACTTACTTTCGTTCGACATTACGATTCCTCCTTGGTTCGCATGATGATGTATCTATGTTGAAGCGCATTGCTTGCAGAGTCCGATAGCTTCCACCTGGATGGTTTCTGCCTTCCCGATAGACTTGAGAGAAGCTGGCGGCTTGATGCTGTTGAATTCCTCGCTGTAGAAGTCCTGGGTGAGTCCGCATTGTTTGCAGACAAAGTGATGGTGATGGTCGAGATTGGCATCGAACCGTGCCCGCTCTCGCGTGGGGCCGAGCATGGTGATAAGCCCCATGTCCTTCAGCCACCACAAGGTACGGTAGACGGTATCGAGGGAGATCGTGGGTATGCGTTTCCGTACGCCCTGGTAGACGCTCTCCGCGTCGGGATGGTCGCCTGTTTGCGCTACCTCACGGAAAATCTCTATCCGCTGATGGGTCAGCTTCGCACCGGCTTTTCTGCAAGCCTGTTCGAAGTGCGCCATCCGCTGGTCAATATCCTTTTTCGATATATGCAAGGGTAATACCTAAGTAAGAATGCATTCTGAATGAGGAAATATAGGAGAAGGAGATGTACGTGTCAAGTAGACTATTGGGATTCCATCGTCATATGAATATCGCGATCGGTGTGTACCTATAGCAGTCGTATGTACGAAAATTTCTATATTCCAATGAGTCTCTTTCTGCATTCGCTCTCGATAAATAGTTATACAGTGCTGGTAGTTAGGTGCCGGCACTATTCCGTTGAATCACAGCTTTTCATTGGAGGTAGTACCATGAAAATTCTCGCAACAGTTCTCGTTATTATCATCTGTGCCAGCCCGGCGCTGCATGCACAGAAGGACGGTTTTGAGGGCCGCCCGATCACCGAAAACCTCTTCATGCAGACGGGCAATACGCTACATGCGAAAGAATTCATCATCGGCATCGGCCCGATTGCATATGGCATTACCGAAAACTTCCAGATCGGTACCAACGTGCTGCTGTATCTGTTTCAGTACATCAATGCCGACCTGAAGTACTCACTGATGGATTGCGAATCTCAGGCATTTGCCTTGGGACTCGGTTTCGGTAGCCTCAACCTCTCAGTTGGCGGGGGTGATATATCATTTATATCGCTGTCTCCATACGTCGCATATACGACCGCGATCAGTTCGAAAACCCGCTTACATCTCAACGGTAACTACAGCTACTTCGAGGGCGATGCAGATATCGAAGACGCAGAGGCAATAGCTTCCGCAAGCGGTACATCAATTTCTGCAGGGATAGAGCAAAGTGTCTCCAACCGCACCAAGTTCGTGGCGGACGTTGGGTACGATATTACATTTGAAGGACTGCGCGTCGGCGGCGGAGTCCTGTTAGGGTGGGAAGTCTTCCGCCTGAAGGTTGGCGTCCAGTATTTTGCTCCGAAGGATGTCGACGGCTTGGTACTCCCATACGTTGGTCTTTGGTGGCGATTCGACGGATAAACAGCACACTGCAAGCAACAATGTAGAAGCGGGCGAGGGCTACTCCTTGTCCGCTTCTTGCATTATATCCGCGAGCGAGCGGCCGGAAAGCACCGAATCCGGTTCCGTGCTGACGGGATTCCGGCGCGCATCGGCAGCATCGTCCTTCATCTTGATCAGCAGCCACTGCGACTTGCGCGTACGCTTCATCGCGTAACCGCCTTGCAGCTTCTCACCTTCCAGCCAGACTTCGAGTAGGCCGTCGTCCAGACTTTCTTCCATTGTTAGCGGTTCATCTTTTTCGGCACGGAGATTCTTGAACTCTCCCGTATCCCACACCAGTAAGGTGCCTCCGCCGTACTCATCCTCTGGAATGACGCCCTCGAAGTTCGCGTACTCGGTCGGATGATCCTCGGTGCGGATTGCCAAACGCCTCTCGCTCGGGTCGGTGGAAGGCCCTTTCGGCACTGCCCACGACTTTAATACGCCGTCGACCTCCAGTCTGAGGTCGTAATGCAAATTGCTGGCATCGTGCTTTTGTATGACGAACCTGTTTCCGCCGTTGCCCGCACCGTCTGAATCCGACGGTTCGCCTGATCTATTCAGATTCCGCTTGTCGATATACTGTTTCAGTTTCTCTTTTGCTGACATATTACTCTCGGTCTTGGTCTTCGATCTGCTTTGGTATGGGATAGGCCGCATACTATTAACAATGGTGAATACCGGTGTTTCGTTCAATTTTCACATTTCGCTGCACCGATGTGTAACCAAATAGTTGAGCG
>PABJ01000002.1 GCA_002699105.1 Ectothiorhodospiraceae bacterium
AAAAAGGACCAGACAGAAGAAGCCGCAAGACTGTACATCGAAGAAGGTATTCGCGATCAAGCGGAAATAAGGGAACGCACCGGCCTCTCGCGCACGACTATTTGGCGCATGTTTAAGATGCCCGAGTTAGATGTTGAGTGCAATAAACGAAGAGAGGCGGCCATTCTTGCCTATAAACGCAATCCTGAGAGATCGATTGAGTCAATTGCGGATGAAGCGAAGATTTCGTTCGAACACTGCCGCTTAGTGATCCTTAGATCACAGGCACGGGAAGAAAGGCTGAAGCAGTTCAACGAGCACCAAGAGCAGCGGGATCCAAATGTGCCGTCTACTTCCCTTGTTTTCACGACGATGAATATCCTGCACCAGGCTGCACTGGATTTGGCGCACGACGTTAGAGCGAAGGGATACACAGGACAGAATGTAAAGCAGCTCCAGATGCTGATGACCTCGTTGAGAAAGTTTGACAGCGGCGACTACATGCTGGAACTGGCCGTCTACGGACTCACTATCGCCGAATATGCAGCTGAAGATGTATTTGAAGACGAGTTCCCGGGCGGAAAGTTAGAACATTTTGTATTTGGGCTGTATATGCTGAAGGAGTATCTCGAGGATTTGCTAGAGGAAGAGAACCGGCGAATGCTAGAGAGCCTGCAATTGGTAAGTATGGAGTTTGGTGAAGACGCCGAAGAAATGAACAAGAAGTTTGATTTTGCACTCAGATTGAGACACCGGATCAGCGAAATGCACTCAACTCAGGCTAAAATGTACGAGGCTGAGAAGGAACGGAAAACCCAGTCAAAAAAGGAAGGATCAGATTGTGAGAGGACCGAAGATGGCATAACCGAAGACGCTGGAACTGAGGAAGACGGCTCCCATGCCAACAGCCCGTCAGGGTGCAGTAATAAAGGACCCGCGAGTCCTTCTAAATGACACAATTGAAACAAATGAAACATTGAAACACAACAACGGTGTTTCATTTCAGAATGGAGGACGGGGTGGTCTGATATTAGAGGTGTGCCGTGGCATAACACCGTACGAGCAGGGCGCTTCGCCCTGAAGGGATGCCAATGGTAAGATTCCGGCCCTACGATAACTTCGTGACCTTGTCCGGAATGAGGCGGTGCTCTGAACCTGAGTCCCCCTGACAGGGGGACTCAGGTCGCTATAATTATACTGCGACGGGAAGGGTGTTCAGCACGGGCGCGTGCAGTTCGAGTACCACGGGTAGGGCAAGCCCTACCCCTACATTCGAATAGACCCCGGCACGCCACCGGCGGAATCATTCAAGGGGGTGTGCAGGCGCGTCAGAGTTAGAATATCTGCAGGAATGACGGTTATATAAACATCATCTTTTTGTCCGCTGAGAACTGTGCCCACCCCGATCCAGCGCGCTACTTCATAGCGCTGGAACGACCCTCCCAACAGGAGGGTATGCCCGGCGCGACGGGATCGGGATGACGAAATGGGAATTATACACCGCCCACCCCGGGACACAAGCCTTAGTCTTCTTCCACCGAGTATTGATCGAGGAGCTGCTCGGGGATACCGTCGAGGAAGCGGGAGGGCTTGCTGAGGATGGTGCCGGAGGCGCGGTCGTAGGCGGTGGTCGGGAATGTCAGGAACAGCCGGCGCTTGGCACGGGTGCATGCCACGTAGAACAGCCGCCGTTCTTCTTCCATTGCCTCGGTCGACTCAGCCGCAGAGGTGAGCGGAAACCGCCCGTCCAGCAGATGAATCACAAAGACCGAATGCCACTCCAATCCCTTTGCCGAATGGATGGTGCTGAGTGTCAGGTACTCGTCGTCGCGGCTCTCCGGGCTGATGTCTTCCACGCTTTCGTTGGGCGGCTCGAGCGCCATATCCGTCAGGAAGGACGAGAGCGAGCGATACCGCTCGGCGATGGTTTGCAGGGTTTCCAGATCGCGCCAGCGCTTCTGGAAGTCGTCGTAGTTATCCTTGAGGATCGGGTGATAGTATTCCAGCAGCGCCTGCACCTTATCACCGATACCGAGCGCCTCGCGCGCGATGTCGCGGAGGAGTTCGAGCATGCGCGTGATTGCCGCCGATGACGCCACCTGCGCCAGCCTGGAATCCGAGGCCGGAGAGAACGGATTCGCGCCGGCAAGCACCTCGTCGGTGAACCGCTCCGCGGTGACAGGTCCTACCCCATCGAGCAGCAGCAGGATTCTTGTCCACGAAATGATATCCTTCGGGTTCTCAACGACGCGAAGGTGCGCGATGACATCCTTGATATGCGCGGTCTCCATCAGCTTCAATCCGCCGAACTTCCGGAAGGGCACGTTCGCCTTGGTGAGCTCGATTTCGAGATCGAAAGACTGGAACCCCGCGCGGAACAGCACTGCCATTTCCTGCAGCGGAATGCCTTCTTCGCGCAGTTCCAGCACCTGCTGTACGATGTACCTGGACTGCGTGTTCTCGTCTTCCGTTGCGATGAGCATCGGGGTTTCGCCTTCGCCGCGCGTGGTGAAGAGCGTCTTGCTGTACTTCTCAATCGCGCTTTCGATGATGCGGTTCGTCAGATCGAGGATAGGCTGCGTGGAGCGGTAGTTTTCTTCCAGGGTGATCGTCTTTGCCCCGGCGAACTGCCGTGGGAAGTCCATGATGTTCCGGAAGTTCGCGCCCCGGAACGCATAGATGCTCTGCGAATCGTCGCCGACCACCATGACATTCCCCTTCTCCCCGCCGAGGAGCTGGACGATCTTCGCCTGAAGGGCGTTGGTGTCCTGGTATTCATCTACCATGATGTACTTATACTTGCTGTAGAGCTTCCGGCGGATGTCCTCGTGCTTTTCGAGCAGCGATACCAGGTTCACGAGCAGATCGTCGTAGTCCATGGCGTTGTTCTGCCGCTTGTATCCGATATAGCCTTTCACAAGCTCGTGGATAGCGTCCTCCACCTCGCTGAACTGCGGGTAATCTGCCGCGATAACCTGGCTGAGCGGGGTCAGCGTATTGATGGACGCGCTGTACATCTTCAGCAGGGTCTGCTTCTTCGGGAAGCGCTTGTGCTTCGATGCCAGCCCCATACGAGTGCGCAGCACGTTGATAACGTCCTCGGCGTCGCCCTGATCGAGGATGGTGAAGTTGGAGCCGTATTCCAGCACAGCGCCGTACTGGCGCAATACGCGGTTAGCAAAAGAGTGGAACGTCCCTCCCGATACCCGCTCCGTGCGCTCATCCAACAGGACCGCTGCGCGCTGGAGCATTTCCCGTGCGGCTTTGCGTGTGAAGGTCAGCAGCAATATGCTCTCCGGCGCAATGCCCATCTCTATGAGCCGTGCCACGCGGTAGGTCAGCGTGCGGGTCTTCCCTGTTCCCGCGCCGGCAATGACGAGCGCAGGCCCGTCGATGGAGGTGACCGCGTCGTACTGCGCTTCGTTAAGCTCGTTCTTGTAGTCGATAGCGAATTGCGATTCGTCCTTCGGGACGAGATGGAGCGACTGCTTCTTAAGGGTGATCTTCTTCATAGGAGAAATATACGGGTTAGGCTAATGGCTAACAACGGTGCAGATCGGCAGCGAGGGGATAAAAAAAGTCCGGCTTGCGCCGGACCGGGATGTAGAGCAAACTATGGCAGCCTAACGCATAATCTGCCCGACAAATTCATCGACTTCGGGGATGCCGCCCTGGAAGACAAGGTACCCGTTATAAGGTTCGCGGTCGGTAATCTCGCCGTTTATCGGATCGAGCATGATCCGCTTCACTTCTTCCAGGTCTTCGGTCTGACCGAGCGCCCAGCCGAGCTTCATATATGCAGCTTCGGGGAGCATATTCGCAAGCGGCACAACGCCCTTCTCCATCATGTCGCGGCCGGTATCGTACACGTACATCTGGACGTAACCCCAGAGGGTCTGCACGGTCATGTACACTGCGACGCCTGCTTCCTTCGCGCGTTCCAGCGCCGGATACAGGGGTTTATTCACGTGCCCAAGTCCCGTACCCGCGATGACGATTCCCTTGTAGCCGTTCTCGACGAGCGAGTCGATAATATCCGGCTGCATGTTGGGATAGTAGTAGACGATGCTGATGCGCTCATCGAACACCGCGTTAATCTTCACCTCGCGGTCGTTGCGGCGGCGCTTGAAGTCGTCTCGCATGTACTGGAAGCCGTTCTTATCGACGCGTGCAAGCGGCGTATCGCCGATCGTACGGAAGGTAGAGCGGTAGCTGGAGTGCATCTTCCGGACGCGGGTCCCGCGGTGCAGCAGATCGTATTCATCGGAGGTCGGTCCGAACATACACACCATCACTTCGGCGATATCGCACTCGGCGGCGGTCTTCACTGCGTGAATAAGGTTCAGCGCCGCATCCGAGGACGGTCTATCGCTGGAACGCTGGGAGCCCACCATGACGATGGGTACGGGGGAGTCCTGCACCATGTACGAAAGCACGGAGGCCGTGTGGTGCATCGTATCCGTACCATGCCCGATGACAATACCGCGCACGCCCTTTTCGATCTCTTCGCCGATGCGCTGCGCAAGCTTGATGTACTGCTCGGGGCCCATGTTCTCGGAGAACACGCCGTAGAGCTTCTCGGTCTCGAGGTTGCAGACGTCGGCGAGTTCGGGAACGGACCCGTAGAGTTCGCCCGGCGTGAAGGCCGGAATCACTGCGCCGGTGCGGTAGTCCAGCCGGCTGGCAATCGTGCCGCCGGTACCAAACAGCATAACGCGCGGCTTCTTCGGATCGTACGGGAAGGCTTTCTCGGGGATCTTGTAGTGCGCTTCCTTGTAATCGTTTTCTACGATATCGATGATCTTCGATGCGCGAATACCGATGTTATAGCCTGTGCGCATCTTCAGCACGATGTGCTCGCCGTCGGCGGTTTCCGAACGCGGCAGGATGATGCCGATGAACGTATCGATATCGGTCTTTACTTCAACATCGCCCCACACGCGCGCTTTGAATTTCTTCAGCGTCTCGAGGGCGGTTCCTTTATATCCTTTAAAATCGTCAGACATGGCTCAGCCCTCCTGCGGAACGTTGGATTCAACATACTTAGCGACCTCTGCGCCGGGAATCCGGCCGCGCACTTCATCCATGACCTTATCGAGCGTGAGGTTCGGAATGTTTGCCTTATCGATAAAGCCGTTGCTGCGGACAGCGTCGAGCGCGCTTTCGATGACCGGCTTCAGTTCTTCAGCCTTCATGCGCGGAGGCAGCGATGCGGGATCGAAGGGGCCGTCCTTCAATTTCCTTAGCTGATCGATGATACCATCGGGAGTGAGGTTACCGTCTGCGACGGACTTCAGAATAGCGCGGATGCTCTCGATATCGAAGAGCGCCTTATCGTAGCCCTTGCGCTGCAGGTAGCGCGGGTAGCGCCACAAAGCCTCGCCCACTAGAGACGGGGAAAGCTTCATCTCGTTGATAGCTTCATCCACCAGCTTCACCAGCGGCGAGATGGCCAGACCTTCGATGCAGTCTTCCGGGATGCCGAGCTTCTTCAGTCTGCGGACGATATCCCAGTGCGGTTCCGGCAAGCCGGAGGTGATCCGCTGCAGCCGCTCTGGACTGATCTTGATCGGTGGAAGATCCGTATCGGGATACATGCGTTCGGGGCCGGGGAGAATGCGCTCGAAGCCCGTCGTGCCGTCGCGAAGCGCCTGGCGTGTTTCCGAAGGAATGCCGATCGTCGCTTCCCTGGCACGTATGGCGATCTCGTTCACGGCGGTTTCCGTATCGATCTGCGAACCCCACACAACCACCACAGTGTCGTCCGGCGTTGCATTCATCGCTTTCTTGATCTGCTGCCATTCGGCGCCGGAGATCGATTCGCTCGGGCTGTCGGAATGGATGATGTTCGGCAGCGTGGTAAGGCAGGCAATGACCCGCACACGGTCGGAGATTTCGCGGGAGAAGAGCGTCTCGGTCTGTGTTTCCCAGCGGAGAAGATCCGCCCATCCGGGCAGCTTCACAACCATGGCGCGGTGTCCGTTTGCTATCGCATCGTTAATCGGCGTAAACCGTGTCCGGCGGAGCAGTTTGGTCGCTACCATGCTATCATATGTAAACGTCTGCTCAGTGATTCCGCGGGACTTCAACTCCTCGCGCAAGCGAAGCAGGTTATACTGCCGCATCGCTTCGTTGTAAGTCAGCAGCGGCATCAGGTTCGTGCTCGGCACGCCTTTGATCTCAATCCGTGTACCGCCGCGAACGCTCACGTTTGTATCGGCTCTGGTGGCGCCGGCGCCCCTTCGTACATGCTGCGTCGTCCGCATCATCTTGCGGAGGACGTTGGCGACCTCCATCACTTCCTGCGGATGCTTCATATCGGGCTGGGTTACCAGCTCGATGAGCGGCATACCGAGACGGTCGGTGTTATAGATACGGTTGTGACCAACGTCGCTGATTTCGCGGCAGGAATCTTCTTCCAGTCCGAGCTGGATAATGCCGATCTCGCGGTCTTTGTACGGCACCGAGCCATTCACGCCGCAGATCGTTGTGCGCTGGAAGCCCGTCGGAATACTGCCGTCGAGGTACTGCTTACGCGCGATATGCAGCTCATCGACAAGGCTCAGTCCTGCTTGAAGCGATATCTCCAGCGCATAGTCGAGCGCTTCGTCGTCGATCATGAACGGAGGCGTGTCGTCCATCTCGTAGGTACAGACCGTCTCCTTATTTATCCGGTAGATGATGTTCTTCTTGGTTTTGAATTCCATCAGCGCTGTGCCGTCGTACTCGCCGAGCTCCGAGAGCGTCGGACGCATGTGCCGCAGGATCTCGGCGTGGTATTCTGTGCTGAACTTCCCGGCCGGGCAGCGGCAGAATAATTTGCGTTTGGTAAGGAGCTGTTGATGGACTTCGAGTCCGGACATGAACCCGACTTCTGCGTAGTCCTCGGGCGTCATTTCTTCGAATGGCTTAAAGCGAAAATCGTACATTGCGGATCGTCTATAAGTATCGGAAATAGCAGATTTGCGGCAATCAGGCGTCCGCAAATATTATATCCTGTAAAGTTACCACGAATGGGAGGATGAAACAAGAATATTGGAGTGAGAAGTGGTGTGCTGAGGTGCTTCGCTCTATAAAAGAACACCCCTCCAACAGATCAATCTCGAAACGGTTGCATTAATCAAGACGTATCGATAACTGTCAGAGGGGCGGGGGGTATCTGTTACATTCGGGGGGCCGACGACCGCCGTCAGATCCTGTATTTATCCGGACTGATGCCGTGTTTGTTCATGATGCGCTGAAGATTCTGTCTCGTCATACCGCAGGTCTGTGCTGCCTGGCTTACGTTCCCTTTCGATAGGCGCAGCAGGTTGTTTGTGAACTGGACTTCGAACTGCTTGAGCATGCGGTCGCGCTCGATGAAGAAGTTCGTTTCCCGGAACGGGAAAACAACCTTCGGCTTCTCCAGCCTTTCCTGATCGATCTCGAGATCTTCCGCCTTGATGATACTGTTCTTGGCGAGAACGACGGCTTTTTGAATCAGGTTCTCGAGTTCGCGTACGTTGCCGACGAAATCGTATTTCATCAGCTTTTCGATGACATCCCCCGAGAAGCCGACGATATCCTTGCCGAGCTGCTCTTTGTATACCTGGATAAAGTAGTCGACGAGCGGCTGGATGTCTTCCTTGCGGTCGCGCAGCGGCGGGATATGGATATCGAATACGCTAATGCGGTAGTAGAGGTCTTCCCTGAACTGCTCCTCCTTCACAAGGGCTTTGATATCCTTGTTGGTCGAGAATATGAACCGGGCTTTAACGGGGATATTTACGTTGCCACCGAGCGGCGAGAATTCCCGCTCCTGCAGCACTCTCAGGAGCTTTTGCTGAAGCTGCAGAGAGAGATCGCCGATCTCGTCGAGGAAGATGGTGCCTGTTTTCGCGAGCTCGAACTTCCCTATCCGTTTTTCCGTGGCATCGGTAAATGCGCCCGGTTCGTGACCGAATATCTCCGATTCGAGAAGCTCTTCGGGCAGCGTCGTGCAGTTCACAGCGATGAACGGATCCTCGGGCGCGCGGCTATTCCGGTGGATCGATCGGGCGACGAGTTCCTTCCCCGTGCCAGAATCTCCCGTGATAAGCACAGGGACATCGTTCGGTGTAATCGATACGGCACCGATAAGCTTAAAAACACCCTGGATCGCTGCGCTTTTCCCGATGATGGTGTATTTATCGGTCTTCTGCTTTTTCAGCGAAATGGTGTCTGTCGCCTTTGGCGTTGCAGAGAGGGGCATTGGTACCTTTTCAAGAATTTCCTGAATCCTGGAAAGATCGAGAGGCTTGGTGAGATAATCAAACGCACCGGCCTGCATCGCCTTGACGGCGGTATCCATCGAATTCTGATCCGTAATAACAATAACAGGCACGTCGATCTTATCCTTCGTGAATGCCTTCAATGTTTCGAATTCAGTATCGGAATGATCCTCGAGGTGCAGGAATACAGCTATCGGGCCGCCGCTTTTCGCGGCATCGATTCCGATGTCAACACTAGGAACTTCGTTGACATCATATCCGTCCTGCTCCATTGCGTAATGAAGCAGGCGCGACAGCGTCGAGTCCCTATTCACGACGAGTATTTGCAGTCGATCAGTCATGGTCGGTACCTATCCAAAGATAGAATGTCGGATGATTGCATTGTTTCATACCCATATGGTATCAAACTTCTTGCCAAGCCGCCAAGGGCTTCAAAACGACGGTTTATACGTCAGAAACGGCAACTTATACCCGAGCGGACCCTCCAGGAACGCAACCAGCATGTTGCACCTGTCAATGAAAATTGTCAGACCGCACGTGAGCAACCTGCAATTCCAATGAGGAAGAACCGCTCAACATAGCCGGGTTAGATATTCCGATAGTACTCCACGTCAATTTTATGCTTGTGGATGAGCCGCTGCATATTCTGCCTTGTCATGCCGCAGTTCGCTGCGGCAACCGAAATATTACCTTTGTACTTCTTCAAAATCGTATTGACGTATTGCGATTCGAACTCCGCAGTAAAGTACTCCCGCGCCTGGATGAAGTTCGTTGTGAAAAATGGGAATGCGAAGTCGCCTTCCTCATCGTCTTCCACGGCCTCCTTCTTCAGTGCGATGTCGCTCGGAACGATCGCCTTCCCCGAGGTGAGGATCGCGGCCTTCCTGATGATGTTCTCCAGTTCGCGAACATTTCCTGGGTATTCGTGGTGGAGCAGGATTTCCATCGCCTCTTCGGAAATACCTTCGATGCTCTTCCCGATGAGTTTCGCATTCCGGTTGAGGAAGTGCCTCGCCAGCATGCGTATATCCTCCTTCCTGGCACGGAGGGGCGCAACCTGTATATCGAAGACTCGCAGCCGGAACAGCAGGTCCTCCCGGAAATTTCCGTCGGCAACGAGCTTGTTCAGATCC
>PABJ01000003.1 GCA_002699105.1 Ectothiorhodospiraceae bacterium
CATAGCATTTGTTCTTTACATCGCATATGCGCATTCGCCGCTGGATTCAACCACTTTTGAATTGCACCATCTTGCCTTTCTTCTGATACCGGTGGTTGCCTACTTCTATCGGCGCTGGTGGTACGCGAGTTCTGCGAAGGCACAGCAAATCCGGATGGAGTTTGGCGGATGAGTGGAACAGTACCAATCCATAAGACTGCCGAACTCTCGTTCGATGCATACCGCGCCATGTACAACGAGAAGCTTGAGGAGCAAATACAGAAGGGACAGAAAGATCTCCTCATCGTCGGCTGTCTCATCGCCTGTGTGCTGGCCTACCTTTTAAAAGATGGAGAGTTCTCGGCATCCGAAATGCAGTGGATTATTCCCGGCCTTATCATGTTTGCAGCTTGTGTTCCGGGTATCTACTCGAACCCAAGCATACCGAATATTTTGCTGCGGATGAGATATATGGTGCTCCATGTGGAATTTCGAAAGGAAGTTCTGAACCGTGCCTTGGTCTCCGGTTTCAGTCATGTCACCATGATAATGGCATCCTTTTTCTTGCCATTGATTTCTATTCCCACCGAACCAATCGCCTTCATTATTGCCGCTGCGCTTCTACTGATTCCGCCGGTTGCCTACTTCTACCGGCGCTGGTGGTACGCGAGTTCTGCGAAGGCACATCAAATCCGGATGGAGTTTGGAAAGGGAGTGACACAGGAATAGTATGTTTGGAAAGCAGCTACCGCGGTTTGGGGCGATGAAGTCGAATCCACCGGATTTCGTTGAGCCGCTGGACGAATACAAGAAGCAGCCGCCTGCGACAAAGAAAAAGCGTGCACTTTACGTAGTAGCACTGCTCCTTGCGCTCAGTCCGTTATATATCGGCGCCGAACACGGGGAGGGCTGGCTGCGCGAGGCATCACGAATTGGATTCTTTGTTTTGCTTATCGCTGCTGTTACCGTCTATGCAGTGCGCTCGTTCCAGAACCGGTTATATCGCCGGGGCCTGCTTCCGGAGCAACGTAACGAACAGGACGAATCATGAACGAAAGCCAAGAGCTACTCTAGCGCATCAGGCTCGGAGACTCCGCTGGCAGAAGCTCCACGAGAAAATATTGTTCAAGCATGCTACTCGTGAAATAACGGTTCAGCTCCTTATCGGACCGGTACAGCAAAGCCCCTTCGGAGTTTCTCCGAGGGGGCTTGTTGTATTTGTGATATTACCGTCTAGTTCACTTTGACGACTCGCGACGTCTTGGCATTGCCCCCGCTCATCACCCGGATCATATAACGTCCAGCGGGGACAGACTGACCGCTCATGGATACACCATCCCAGGTGTAGTTGTGTGTTCCCGGGTTCAGCATACCGCTATGTACTACGGCGACTTCTCTCCCCAACGCATCAAAGACCGCAACGTGAACCACATCACGCGAATCGAGGTGAACGTCAAAGTCCGTCGCGCTCACGAAAGGATTTGGGTACGCTGCTGAGACACTGAAGCTGCCTGCAGCTGAAGGGACTTCAGGCGTTCCGGTTATCGTCCCGGGATCGGTTAGCCAAATTCCGTCGAAATCGGTACTGGCCGCAAGCAGCCCATTGGGAAGTACGGTGAGGTCGCTTACCCAATGAGTGAGCTCTCCCATATGCTGGAGATTATCGTCCAACTTGTATGCCGCATACACTCCGTTATTTGTCCCATAGAAGGTGTTTCCCCTGAGATCGCTGACGATAGCGGTGATTTGGTCTGCCGGGACGTCGAATTGAAGATCCCGCTTTGCCCAGGTCAAGCCGTTATCGATTGATAGATAATCGCGGAACAGAATGACGCCCGGTTCATACTCGTACATTTCGGCGTCGTATGAGTACTCGAAGTCTGCTACCGCTTCCCACGATGCTCCTTGATCGGTCGATCGATAAAACATGTTGTTCATTGCATCGGCGATAAACAGCACGCGGCCGCTCGTCAGGAACATGTACTCCGGAAGCAGTACCGGAGAGTTGTACCCACCCGCAGAGGAAGTCGAGGAATTGAAGTAATACAGTATACCTGCATCCGTACAGATGGCGAGGTCACGTGCGATGTGGCGCTGGACTGCGTAACTGGTGATATTTTCAGGGGCTACGTCGAATACCGTATTCCAAGTATCCCCCTGGTCGGTCGATAGCCAGAGTTGATTGTCGTGCGCCGAGTACCAGGCACCGAGGTGGTGCGCGTAGAACATCGGCATCGGCTCGGTGTCCGTCCACGGCTGAGGGCTCTGTTCCGGGTAGCGCATCCACGTATCACCGAAATCGGTGGTTATGTACCTTCCGCCGACGAGGATGTTATCGCCGATACCGTGAATGCTGGCAGCGCCTTTTTCCACCATGCTATGCATCGAGGTGTACCATGTTGCGCCCCAGTCAGTCGTCGCTGTAATTCCATCCGCATAATGAGAGCCCAGGAAATAGCCGTTGCCGAGGAAATGGAACCGCTCCATACGCGGACCTGCTGGGTAGGGATGCCACGATTGACCGCCGTCGGTTGTATGATATATTTGCTGTGTTTCTGCCTCAAGTGCAAGCATACTTTCGCGGTCGAAGGCAAAGAAATCCAGCGCAGGCTGCCCCGATGTACCCGGATGAGGCAGCGCTTCCCATGTATCGCCGAGATCTTCCGATACGCGGATGCCGTTCTCTGTGTTGAGCAGTACGAGGGATTCGAAGCAATCCACGCCGAGAATAGGGAAATCGTTGGGCCACACGTTATCCCATGTGGTACCAGCATCGTTGCTGCGGTAAAGGCCCTTACTGACCGTGCCCATGAACAGCGCTCCGCCAACAGACTGTGCAAGGTCCGCAGGGTTGAATTCGTAGCTGCTGCCTTTGTACAGCAGCTCCCACGACTGCGTTGCATCGCTGTACTTGTAAAGTCCGAGCACATCGCTATATGCGTACAGGTAAGGTGCGCCGAAAAACAAATGCATATCCCCGCCAGGTACGCTGGAATGGCGATACCATGTGCTGCCTTCGTCATCGCACACGAAGACGGATGCATTGGAGGTAATTGCGTAGAGGATACGGTTGCTGCGGTCGTACTGAAGGGAGGTGATTCCGCCATCCGGAAGCCCTCCGCCGGCCTTCATCCAGGTAAAACCATGATCTGTGCTGCGGAACACACCGCCGGGGATCATCCCCGTAACGACGTTCGTTCCGCTCGTGTGTATAAATTCTGTCGTACCCGCAGCATGCATTGCACCGCTGATATTGCGCCACTCCAGCGTCTGCGCCGAGAGCGTTCCTGCGGCAAGCATGAGCAGGTAAACGACGATATTTGAACTCCGAAGTATGAAAGACATACGTCATCCTTTCAAGCTGTAAGGTGTTTCCAGTCGTAACGACCGGGCTGTTTTGAACTGAAACTGAATGGCGATATTACGGCCGGTGAAAATCGAAAGTTGCGGCCGTGCTTCTAATACAGTATTCGGATAACCTGGTATGGTGCAGCGGCGTGGAATTATTTCACGATTGAAGCAGCCTGTATTTCAGAAATGCGTTCTCTACAACGGATAAAGAATGCTGAAATACGGTAGCAGGAAATGGGATTCACCCCGCCTCTAACGCCATCTTTCCCGGCTGCGGTCTGTATGGGATGCGCCAGGGGATTTGCGGTTGTTAGCGGAATTTGGGCAATACATACGCAGGCTGAAACGCCGCTTCTCTGGGCGACGCTCCAGTATTGCGATATGCGAGGAAAGCGAGGACAGCGCGGAGAACGTGGAGAGCGCGGAAAACGCGGAGAGTGCGGAGAGTGCGGAGAACGCGGAGAACGCGGAGAGTGCGGAGAACGCGGAGAGTGCGGACAGCGCGGAGAACGCGGAGAGTGCGGAGAACGCGGAGAGTGCGGAGAGTGCGGAGGAACATGAGGAAGACGAGGAAGCTGAGGAACATGAGGAACATGAGGAAGACGAGGAAGCTGAGGAAGCTGAGGAAGACGAAGCGGAGGCAGCATCAAGGCAGACTGCCGGAGAGCATCCCGCTCAAGGAATGCCTGCCGGCACAGACGCCGCTGCGTATAGGATAGAAGCCGGCGAACTAGCGCAGCTTGACGATGGTACCGCTCTCATGCCGGCCGCCAAAGCCGAGGCTATAGTAGTAGACGCCGGGAGGAATGGGCATACCATCGAGGGCGGTGCCGTCCCAGTCGAAGGTGTGGCTGCCGCGGGAGTAGTGTCCGGACTCGGCGAAGACCTGTCTGCCGTACACGTTGACAATGGAGAGAGAGAGCATCCCAGAGGAGCGGAGGTCCACATCGATGGAAGCCCTGTCCACGAAGGGGTTCGGATAGAAAGCGCCAAGCGTGAAGGAGCCCGCACCAGCAGGAACGTCCCCGATGCCAACGGACTTGCGGGCCTCAATGGCGACAGGTACAGGGATGACCTGCCAGCCGTCGAGGAGATCGGTCTTGTACTCGATGTGAATAGTATCGACAACGTTGGCGCCCTCGGCGACCTTGTTCATAATGAGCAGCCACTCGAAGTACATGTCCTCGCCGGGGCCCAACTCGGGGAAGCCGTAGGAGCGCGGGTAGCCGTTGGCATTCGTGAAGTAGTTTTCGCTGAGGTCACGGAGCTGAACGAAGAGATTGGGATTTGTGGTATCGGTGCGGTTCTCGAGCTCGAATCTGAGCAGGAAGCGGTCGGGGACCCACTTGCGAGTAACGGGGTTGTAGCGGATGCTGTCCAGGGATTCGTGGGAGGTGTGAATAGGCGGTCGGACGCCTTGAATGAACACGCGCTCGGTGCATTCGAGGATCTTCTGGTTACCGTGATCGAACACCTCGAGGGAAACAGTCTCTTCACGGTCGTACTCGGAACGTAAGGGGCGCACGATCCAAAAGTCGTAGACATCATCCTTTCCGGGTATCTCACCGATCTGCCAGTAGGTATCCTTCGTAGTCTCAAATGAAGCAGGGAGATTGAGCACGGCATGATGAACAGGCAGGGGATCGAAGCGGGGATTGATGATTCTGCTATTGATGGTGAAGAGGGGATGGGTGAGTGCACCATCCTCGACAAGAATCTCATCCGGCACCGTCATGAAGCAGGCAGGATCTGGTGCCGGATCGGCGATACGGATGGTAATGCATGTATCGCGGCCATCGGGATAGAGCTCAGTGGCATAGTGAATACAAACACGTTCCTCGGTATCGGAGATCGGAGAATCTGCGAGCGTGACTTTCCAAACAAGTTCTCGAGGGTGATCTTTCTGTAAAGCAAAGCTGCTTTGCTCCGCTTCGACGCCATCAACAAGGGCGAGATGAGGAGCCTGCGATAAGTCGATTAAGGCAGTTGGCCAGCGGTGGGATGTATCAAGCGTGGACTCAAGACTCAATCGAATATCGAACGTATCCGGAGTCCACACTCCCGTTGAAACATCGAAACTTATCAGTCCAGGGTAATATAGTTCTGAGAGTACACCATTTACGCCAGGTATATGGAACGAGCCGGCACATCCCGCTTGCTTGTAATTGAGTGTGTCGAACACCTCAATAGTGAACCGCACATCCCGATCGTACCAAAGTTTCTTGATGTTCACGCCCCAGGTCACGGTGATGGATTCGCCCGGCGGTATGGGATCGAAATAGAGGAACCGCGATCTATCGTCAGGGTGAATATCTGCCGACATGCCGCGGGCAAGGAAAATCTGAGCCTCTTTTGCGATGACGGGGACAGCACCGCGATTTTCAATGCGTGCCTCAACTTTGAATGTTGAGGTTGTATACCGATGATCATCGAACAGAATCATACCCGGGCCGCTGAGATTGGCGCATACGATATCGAGATGTGGGATCGTCAACTCAATCATCTGTGCCGCAGGCCGCGAACATGAACCACTGATAGGGATGGCGGGATTCGTGATCTTCCGGTACCTGATATCGGCCGTAAACGGATCTCCCAAGGCTATTGCGCTTTTGTTATCCGGAGCGAGCTGCCATTCGAATGTCGCCGTATCCCCGAGAGAAATAGTATCAGGCAGCTGCTGCCAGAGAGTCTGTGCAGAGGGCGCAAGGACGTACCCACGCGGAACAGTAATGCCTGCTTCCAGCCCGATTGCCGTGAAGGTTGGTTCCGTCCCTATCAAGTGAACCTTGAGGAGAAACTTTTCGGGAATGAACGTACGGCGATTGGTTTCGTATTCGATCTTCGAAGGGGCATCGATCACACATTCGACTGGATCTGTAGCTGATCGGGCACGGGTATTCTGTTGGGCTGTACCGGTGCATGTACAACACAAGAATAGGACTACAACAGCAGTGACGAGAAAGTAACGCATAGCATCCCTGTTGAGCATAAAGGGATTCGCGGTGATACCGCATGACTCAGAGTACCTGAAGAATGTAGCGAAGATTTCGGAAAGTGTAAAGGCAGTAATGCGTCGCTGGTTGAACCCCGCCGTTACGGTCCGATATTGATGGTACACGGACGAATGGCGAAGACCCAATAGCCTTTCCCCGGCTCCACTTCCGAAGCGATGGTAAACTGTCCGCCGTCAAATCCGAACAACCCTCCAATCGAATTCGCCGGTGTACTTGTGACCCGTGAAACGGGGATTGGCTCTGAAAGCGATCCGACGAGATTCCAGGTATAGGCTTGGGAAACCGTATATGTCGCAGATTGTATCGGCGTACCGCCATTGATGATGGTTCTCGGCCCATTGAAATACACGAAATAGCCTTTGCCGCTCTCTGCTTGTGACACTGCCTGGTATTGCGCTCCGTCGAATTCCCAAACAGCGCCGGAGATGCCGCTAAATACGTAGTCAACGTCCCAGCGGGAAGGCATGACCGGCACAGAAACTATGTTCCACCCTTCATCTACGGTATGGACGATGGGCTTCGTCCATCTTGTGAAGCGTCCAGCTGTTTTATTTCCTGCGATCGTAAAGCTGCCACCCACATAGAATCCGCTATCTGTAGGAGCGAGAGAGTAAACTATATCATTTGTTCCGGAACCGAGTGTTTCCCACGTGGAGTCTGTCCATCGGCCGATATTGCCAGTGGATATCCCACCCGCCGTAGTGAATCCACCTGCCACATATACGTCGCCGTCGAACTCGGCGATGGAACGAACAGCTCCGTTGGTTCCAGACCCGAGAGGCTGCCAGGCCCCTCCATACCATTTCGCGATGCAGTTAGCTGCTGAACTACCAGCTGTGGTGAAGAATCCCCCGGCATAGAGTGCAGTGTCGACGGAGGTTAGCGCTGTCACTGTGTAGTTCATTCCGCTACCAAGCGCTGAATAGCTCGTTCCATTCCAGGATGCAATACGGTTTGCGGAAGCACCGCCTGCCTGGGTGAAACTTCCTCCGACAAAGAGAGTCGTGCTGTCGCTCTCCAACGCATAGACGGCGGCATTCACGCCTGTACCTACAACACTCCATGAAGTCCCGTTGAACTCGGCGATATTATGCGGTGGATTGGGAGCTCCAGCAACAGACAACAAGCCTCCTGCATAAAGCTTTCCTTGATGTGTCTGCAGCGCATTCACACCGCCGCTCAGTCCGAAACCCGCCTGCGACCAGGAACTGCCGTTCCATCGGGCGATACCGCTGACGGAAACTCCGCCGGCGTTTGTGAAGAATCCGCCCGCGTAGAGATATCCGTTGTACACTTCCATGTATTGAACAGCCTGGTTCGTGCCGCTGCCCAGAGGCATCCACTTGCCATTGACTTTGCGAGCGATATAATTGACCGCTGTTCCTCCAGCGTTCGTGAAATTACCGCAGATGTATATATCGCCGTTGTAAGTCTCAACGTCGAAGACGGTGTTGTTCATACCGTTGCCAAGTTGCCGCCAATTCACACCATTGAGTTCAATGATGCTGTTGCATACCACACCGGATAGAATAGTAAATGCTCCGCCGGCAACCAGCGATAAGCTGTCGGTGACTATCGTATGAACGGTACCGTTTGCACCGTTGCCTAGCGCCGCCCAGGTAACCCCGTTCCAGCGGGCAATATTGCTTACCGATATTCCGCCGGCACTGGTGAAGTTCCCGCCTGCGTATATAGCATTGTTATACTTTGTAATCGATCGGACAGTATTGTTGATGCCGGACCCGAGCGAATTCCAGAAGAAGCCGTCCCATCTCGCAATTTTCGACATGGGAGTGGTTCCGTTGACAAAGTTGAAATTACCTCCGACGTAGAGATTCATTCCATCGGGATATATCGCATACACATCACCTGCAACACCGCCGCCAACAGTTGCCCATTGCTGGGCCGGAACGTCCCATTTCGCAAAATGACCGGTAAACTTGCCGCCGATATACATCTCACCTATGTCGCTTATTGCAATATCAAGAACCTCGCCGTTGGTACCTGTTGCGAGTTGAACCCAGTTGACGCTGTTCCATTTGATGATGTTATTCGCGTTCATACCGGGAACACCGCCGCCGAAGAGACCGCCAACGTAGAACTGATTGCCATCCGGCACTATGATGTTCACCCGGCCATTGATGCCGGTTCCGATTGCCGACCAGTTCGGGCCACCGGTCCACTTTGCAATGCGGTTCACAGTAGTGGATCCGCTGTGTATGAATTCGCCCCCGGCATAGATATCATTCCCGACGACAGCGATAGTATATACGGTGCTATCGAACCCATCGCCCATCGGGTACCAATTGTAGCCATCCCAGTACGCAATATTCTTTGCGGGGATGCCGCCTACCCTCGAGAATAAGCCGCCGACATAGATCTTATCATCATGCTGTAGAATGGCATGCACGATGCCGTTGGTTCCGGGCAGTCCATAGCCGTCATCCCACGCTACATCAAATGGATCGGGAGTGCCGAGACTGTGTAATTGGGGCTTCTGGATCGGGGCGAACCGAGGTTCTTCACCTGGACGCGAGATCAACCGCAGTCCGCCTGTATTCGATGAATGATCCTGCGCTGGTACGGCCTTGAGGGTGCCGTCAGGATGAAGATACTCGAGGACACCACCATTCGATGGCGGAGTATAGCGATCCTGTGCCCGCAGCATTGTTATGCAAAGAGCGAACATCGAAATCAATGTGAGTAATACGACCCGCTTCATGGTGGTACCCGAGTAATAAAGGTTAACGGAGGAGCATCATCCGGCGTGTCTGAACGAATTCACCGCTGATTAACCGACAGTTATACATACCGCTCGCGACTTCATGCCCATCGTCGCTACGGCCATCCCAGCTTAGTGTGTGCGTGCCTGGTGCGATGTCGCCTGAATGCAGGGTTCGTATCTTCCGTCCGAGGGAATTGAAGATTTGGATCTCGGCAAAACCGCGCGTCTCGTTCGAAAACTGAATCGTGGTGGATGGGTTGAACGGGTTGGGGTAGTTCTGCTGCAAGGCAAAAGAGGACGGATTTACAACCTCATCTACATCGGATAAGACCGAGAAATTGAGCGCCAATTCGTAATTGGTTATGGGTTGATTGTCTTTATCTGCTGCGACGATGTTCTTCACACGGAATCCGAATGGATCTTCTACCCATACACCATTGAGGACGAAGACGATTTGCTTTTGACCCGGCTTGACCGTCGTCCCGCCTGCATCGTACGCGAGGAGCACGAATACTTTGTCATGTTCACGGATCTTCGGATTATTCGGGCCGGGGATCGGACCGAAAATCGTCTGAATTTTGTCTGCATCCTCGGGCAACTGATCGATACCCGTGAATTCGAATTGCAGGCCGCGGATTTGCACTTTGTTATCCATCCGGACAGCAATCTGCTGCTCGGAAACAAATACCTCCAGTTTCACGTCGCCCTGAGCGAGCGCCTGCGGTTGAATGTGCTGTATTGGCAATGCCGTAATGGCAATCATGATCGATAGAAATGCGAACTTCGCTGCGTTCATGAAAAACTCCTTACCACTGGGTTGTTTCTATTCCGGTGTTATATAATATCTGTGTCGAACCCTATCGAATGAGGTTCATCTTTGTTGTTATAGAACCGCTGCTATGCGTGATTCGGCAGAAGTACGTCCCTTGAGGGAGCTGAAGGCCACTGTCATCGTTCCCATTCCAATCTATGCTATGGATGCCGGCATCGGCCGCATGTACGGTGAGGTCGCGTACCCGTCTTCCGTATGAATCGAACACGGCAAGTTCAACGGGACCCGGATCGCGGACTTCGTACGTTATAGTCGTTGATGCGGCGAAGGGGTTAGGGAAGTTTTGATGCAAGGCGATGCCGCCCGCGACCGGCACTTCACCAATCGAAACCGCTGGCGGTGTCTGATTCAGTATTGCCACTCTCGGATTGATCTCGCGGTTTTTATTATCGGCAATGACGATGTCCTCAATGCCGGCCTCATCATGCGATACTGTCCAGGAACAGGGGATTGTGATAAGGTGATTGCCGGAGCCAGCCGGAATTGAATTTCCGGAAGCGCTATAGAGCAGAGCGACGGTTGTCCTATCGTGTTCCCTGATTTTCACGGCGGGAGCATCCAGCAATTCGTTTCCACGAACGGAACCGGTGATTGATTCTATGCCGTTGAACTCCAACTGCATGCCTTTCACACTTATCGAATTATCCATCATGACGGTGATCCCGCCCGGGTGGATGTAAAACTGAAGCTGGACGGAATCGTTCGCAACGGCGTTCCTTTTGGAGAGCTCAATCGGCGGATTGTCGTTCGTAAGGGTTCGTTTGATTGCCTTACCATCGGGGTACTTTCCATCGAGAATAACGGTGCCGATTAGCGCTAGATCACGGACGTTGACGCTACCATCGCCGGCAGACCACGAGGCGATATCCCCTCGGCTATAGCCTTCCGGGGTGAGGGGGCCTTCGCCAAGAATATGCCCGACGACATCGATGATGTCATTGAGATTGACGCGGTCATCGATATTTACATCACCTTTGTCGATCCGGTTTTCGACGTAAATCACCTGCGGGGATCCCGGAATAATCAATGCATCTTCTCCGAAAGGTGTTGAACCGAGCACGTCCATGAACTTCATCGCCGTCGCGGGTACAGCCGATGTACTTATGTTCACGACGTCGTACTCAATTTCGAACAGGTTGGGATATGTGCCGGGCTCCAGTTCCTCAGTAAGGCCGAGGATTACCACGCTAAATGTGTCGTTCCTGCTGCCATCGCTCTGCATCTCTCCCTCACGGAGCGGTGCGTCGGGGAAGAGCCATGCATCGGGATTTGCTATCGCACTGCCTCTGCGAAGGTCGCGGAACCTGATCTTACCATTCGTATTGACAATTTTGAATTGGAGCGACTTTAGCGGTTCGCCTGTGTATGCGTACAACCCGATAGAATCGATATAGCCGTTCGTGTTATCGAGGCGAAGCCGTTCGGAAGCGGCAAAGGCCAGGGTTCCACCCTGAGGGCCGCCTTGGTTGTAACCCGTCCCTGAGAGTTCTACAAAACTCGTATCCCCTTGTCCCGTGTGAACGATCGTTAATGTTCGAGAGTACACGATCTGGTCTATTGGGAAAAACTCTACATCGAATGATAGCTGATCTTGCGGATCTATTACAACCGGAAGGAACGGCATATTCTGGATCGTGAATGCTCCGCCCGGTAACTCAATTTCATCGACGCGGATAGTATCACCTACGCTTGGATTGCTGAGTGTGAGCGTCATATTGGCCTTCGTTCCTGTGAGAACATTGCCAAATGCTAGCGGATTCGGGGCTGCATTCAAGGCAGGGGAACTGCCCCCGCTGCCGGAACCGAAGGCTCCGGTCTTGATAATGACGACTTGATATTCGGTCAGGAACTGCGGATTTATGGTAATCTGGCCCACACCAAGCATATCACTGGCAGGGAAGGCATTTCCACCAAGCGGTTTGATCACCCACTGACTTGCGTATTGATTTATAACCGACGGCCAAACGATGGTCACGGTATTCGATTCAATGAGTGCCCCCGATATTTCAATTCGAAACGAATCTACCTGAGCTGCATCGCTGAAGCCTCTGAAATCGGTGTTCGTTCCAGTACCGAGACCGGTCGGGTAGGCTGAGGCTCTTCCCGGCAGGGTCGTAAATCTGACATCCAGAGGATACGGGGCAGGCGGTTTTGGGGGCAACTGGAGTTCGCGCCATATTCCAAACGATGTATCGACATCAACGCCGATCGTATTATCGAGTATGATGCCGCCGGTTCCGTCCCCACTGACGCCAAGTTCGAGTGTTCTTGATGCGGTGTCGCATAGTACAGTCACAGGGACCTTGAACTGCGCTTGTGCATGCGCTGAGAGCGGAATAATTGCCGATATAAGGAGTGCTGTAAGGAGAGTTTTAATTTTCATCTGACTGCCTCGCAATGCTGTTCCATCGTCCATTGTTGTTTGGTCCAATACCTGCCAATCGTTGCTATCTTTTTACCTTCGGCTCGCGAACCAATACTCCATTAAGGATGATTCGCAACATCTTCACTTTGTTGTCATCAATGGCGAGAGAGCCAGTCGAGAGCATATCGATCGATCGCATCCCGCTATCCGTTTCATACTCCAGATCGACGTACTTAAAGCGGTCGGACTTTACACCGCGCCATGTAAATCGCATCGGCCAATTGTCCATGGAGGGCTGAAACCGAACTTGGAATGTGTCTGTCTGTTCAATGCTGTGGAATTTTCTCATATCGAGATAACAGCCGTCGCTTGGATCTCGCGGCATATTCGGCAGATCGATGAGGCGTAGGTCGAACGCCCCTTGCATTGGCACCGGAGGAGTCGGAAACTCTCCGAGGTCGTAGTTATAGTAGTAGGTAGCTTCCTCGTGCACTCCGAAGTGCACTGCGTTCTTGTGCCCTGCCGCATCTATCCCGACGAATTCGATTGTTATTGCATCGACAGGATAGTCTGCGGCAGCAGGCTGAGCGCAGAGTGGGACTGCGCTCAGTACTGACAAGAGTATTGCGGCGACGATGTTCCGCTTGATCATGCTGAAATCCGTACAATAACCGGTGTGTTACTTAACCAGAACCATCGATTTGGATTCCGAGTAGTCGCCGCTTTGAATCCGGTAGAAGTAGCGTCCGCTAGGCAGATGCGAACCGTCGATACTATACGTATACGTTCCTGCATTTTGCGATTCGTTGATCAGCGTACGCACAACTTCGCCTGCTGCATTTGAGAGTACTACGGTGACATTTGCGCGTTCAGGTATGCTGTACGAGAACGTAGTTGTTGGGTTGAACGGATTCGGGTAGTTCTGAGATAGCGAATACCCCTCAGGGATCGTGGCGTCATAGTCTTCGATGCCAACCGTCGGATCTTTTGCGCCGACCTTAATGATGAGTGCCTGCAGCGGTCCGAATGCTGCGGGGAGCACTGCTTCGGTGTTCGCAATCATATCGACCGGACCCCAGGAACCCGGCCCCAATGGCTGGATAACCCAGGAATCGGCGTATTTATCTAGATTATCGGGCCATGTAATGGTCGCACCATTGTTCTCGATCGATGAACCGCTCATATATACACGGAAGGAATCTACCTGCGTAGAACCAAAGAAATGGCGGAAGTCGTTCTGAAGTCCGGTGCCGAAACCCAGTGGAACTGCAGACGGGCGACCCGGCAAGGTTGTGAAACGCACGTCGAAATCGTACGGCGGCGGAGGGGTGGGAGGAAGCTGTGCTTCGTAGTAATCGGGATCGATGCCCGGATTGGTATCGAAGTCGTCGATACCGTAATTCGCATCAGGATGAATCCCGATGGAAAGCGTGTTAGAGAATGATGTTGAGGTTATCTCAATTGGGAGTTTCCACGCTGGTGCCTCCTGCGCAGAAACGGCGGCTGTAAACAACAGTACCAGCGTAGAAACGAGTACAACGTTCTTCATGAGTTCTCACCTGTAGAAGTATCTATTGTAGTTTGGTTGATTGTGCACTATGTAGTTTCGAAATATAGCCAAGCCGCGTGCTCTATACAATGGATGTAAGGTCACGAAAATAGAGTTAACACAATGATAACCGGTTCGTGCGACCTATTGGATTCGCAACAATAACATAACAGAATGCGAATAGGTATGTTATTGTTATATAACATATCGCACCAATGCACCGCTGCTGGTAACACTTGCATAATGAAATATTGAACCCGCCGTAATCTACGGGGGAACCAAAAAAGCACGAAGTGATTATAATTATCCGTGCTTAAAATCGGCCTATTGTACGATGGTCAGCAGCCTTGACTGTACGGTGCTACCCGCTTCCAATCTGTAGATATACGTGCCCGCCGGCAGCGATTTGCCAGCATCATCTGTTCCGTTCCAACTGATGTTTTGGATGCCTGCCCTGGACGGTTGGAACGGGAACGTAGCCAACCGTTCGCCAAGAAGGCTATACACCGATACGGTCCCGGTAACATTCGTTGACTGAGTTATAGTGAATATTGTTCGATCGCGGAATGGGTTCGGGTGATTCTGCAGCAGCTGGATGTTATCTGCCGCGTTGATGGGCCTGGCCGAGCTTATCTGGACGTCGAGTGCGAGGTTCCGCATATCCGCCGCAATAACTTTCGATACGGCATGATGGCCGTCAACAGGAATCCGTGCTACTGTGTGTATTCCGGCCTTTAACGCTTGCCCATCGGTGTTGTACAGTACCGCATGAAGGTTCGAACCGTCTGTATTCGATACGGCAATATCGAAAGGTGAGTCAAGAATATCTCCACAGTTTTCAGCCATCATTTCAATCTCGAAGCCGCGCACCGGGACTTCACAGGATGCCTGAATATACAAGAATCCATCCCGGACTTCGGTGAACACTTCAATGCGATTCGAAGATTTACTCAATGATCCGTCTAGTAGTGAAAGTAGGGTCCCATTCGGATACTGTCCATCTACAATAATTGTTTGAAGCAACGCTAGATCACCCGCATCGACAGATTGGTCGCCGATCGGGCCGCTGTTTGGCCAAGGAGCAACATCGGCACGTTGAAATGCCTCTCCCTCCAATTCTTGAATCTGCAGGATATGATCGATAATTGTCAAAATGTCGAGGATATTAACGGTGCCGTCGAGATTTGCGTCGCCTTTCGTGATCCCGGCGTTGTTCAGAATGCAGATGGTCTGACCGTCCCCTGGATTTATGCCTAAGTTTTGACCGTTACGGTTCGCACCAACAACGTTTATTATTTCAAGTCTTCCCAGAGCGGTATCTCCGGGAATATCAACAGTTTGATAATACAGGTCGACAAGGCTTCCAGTGTGGACGCCGCTGGAATAGACATTCTGCCCGAAGCCCAGAAGAACGCACTTCAGGGTATCCTGTGTGCTAAAATCGGGATTGGGCTGGCCGTTCACGATGACATAACTGAATCCCCATTTGCTGGGATCCTGAATCTCCGCTCCTCGCTTCACCCGCGTCATGAGTAATCCACCCTTTGTTGACACGACGAAGAATTGTAATGCGGAGAGGTTACCATTCGATGTATCATGGTTCGCAAGACTTATCTGGGCAACATTGCCTACAGATTTGTCATTAACATATACCAGTGTATCGTCGAAGGTTAGCTGGTTTTGTGCAACGGTTGTTGCGTTCCCTTCGAGTGCAATGTTCATCGTCGTCCCGGGATTGGGATCGTTGTGAGTGATCGTGAGCGTTCCTTGCTCAAGACCGGCTGTTGCAGGGGCATCAAATTTGACGGTATAGGTCTCGGTAGCCTGAGGCGCTATAACTACCGGAAAGCTGCCTGGCGCGTTGACTATAGAGAAGCTCGCGCTTCCATTCAACGACATAGCGCTGATTTCCAGGTTGTTTGTCGCACCGCCGTTTTTGATCGTCAAGGTTTTCGTCGTGGATTGACCGATTTGCACATTGCCAAAGCTCATCGTCGTGGGATTGGCAAGGAAAGTCGGTCCCGGTGGGGGAGGTGCGCTGTATTCCGTTACAATAACGAGGAAATTGATAGGACCGAACTGTGCACCGACTGTGACGCTAGTCGAACTCGTCATGTCGGTTGCGCTAAAAGTCGGCGGTCCGAGTGGTTTAATCGTCCACGAACTTGCCAGGCTGCTGAGATCGCTCGGCCAGCTTATTATCACACCGTTGTTGTCAACATCGCTTCCTTGGCATTGAACCCGGAATGTATCAATCTGATTGAGCGAAGAGAAACCCCGATAGTCCTCCCCGAATCCTGTACCGAAACCTGTTGGGAATGTGGATACGCGGCCCGGGGGCGTAAGAAGGCGAATATCGAAGGCAAACGGCGGGGGCGGAGTTGGCGGCAATTGGGATTCATCCCAATCGGGTGCGTAGGCTGGGTCGGTATCGGCGCTTACGGTATTATCGAGGATAGCACCTCCTGGTCCATCCCCGTTTACGCCAAGAGTAAACGTGTTAGAATTTGTTTGCGATCCATCCGAAACGGTGATGATCCGTTTAAATGAAACCGATTGTGCATGCCCAACCGCACTGAGTATTAGCAGCGCGAGGAAGCAAAACAGTATCCCTCTTCTTCTCATTCCAGTCCCCTGGATAGGTAATAAAATGTAGTTATGATGGAAGGTTGTACAGCGTATGCGGCGAGAGACCGAATACAACACAGATGCAGGCGCCGTCAAGCGCTTTGCATACCTATAACGACATTATGGAGACGGGTACAAAAAGGTGTGTAGCGGCTCCAAGTTCTCAATACCAAAATGTAACAGATTGGGAAGGATAATTCCAAAAAAACGCCGACTATTTGAGTCGGCGTTGGATGGCAAATTTATACGGTGAGCTATTTTGCGAGGACCATCGTCCTGGTCGCGTGAAACTCGCCTGCGCTCATCTTGTAGATGTACACCCCGGAAGAAGCTTCCACATTGTCCTGCGTTCGGGCGTCCCAATAAAAGTTATGAGTACCTGCCTCCAAATGTCCTTCGTACAGCGTGCGGATACGCTGACCGAGCTGATCGTAGACTTCCACGATCACATCCTGCTCCTCTGGCAAAATGACCGGTATCGCTGTGACAGGATGAAAAGGGTTCGGGTAGTTCGCGCCGAGGTCGTACCCGCCGCTCGCTGTATTTTCTGAATTCAAGGGCATAGTCTCATCCTTTCATTCATTTGTTGTTCTACTAGGAGGCGTTCAGTCTCTTCATATTCGCCGGATCAAGTCTCTGGTCTATCGCAGCGAAAGCTCGGCGAGAAGATTCAAGACATCGTATTCGGCAGTGATTAAGCTGGATGCATTGTTTCGCTCTGGTGTGGGGCGAACATCCATTTTTGTTCTCACTTCAATCTGCTTTCCCGATTCAAGCGCTATCCTCTTGCCAGAGGCTGTGATTGCGTAGGCATTCAAGATTTTGAATTCCTCCGGAAGTATTGCACTGCCTTGTGAACTCACACACCCTAGGTGTAGGAGCGAACGCAACTTCTCGCTTGCTGCGTCGGAATCTGTATCGACTCGGTATATCACACAGCGAACGATATTCTGGTGTTTCCCATCATTTGTTAGCTCTTGATCGACACTGGCGGCGAAATGCCAGCTGTCAATATCGCCCGTGATACTCGTCGGCATGACATCTTCAATCTTCACATTCGAATTCTCACAAGAGAGGTAAAACTGAACGGTCGAAATAGGATCGGAAGCATCAGACACTGTGAGTTCAACCGTCATATTGTGCATCGATTGCGCTGCAGGTGCAGCTTCTCGTGTCTGATCTGTTTGCGTCCATGGAGATGTGCTTGCGGCAATCAATGCGTCAACCGATAGGTTTTGCGCACCGGCAGAACCAAGCATAAGTGTCGCCAGGGCGAGCACTGAGATGATAAAGCTATTTCGAATTTTCATGTTCATTGTCATCGAATTGTTGCGATACGATGGATGTAGTACATTCACACGTTTTAGATGCAATATCCAGGCCAAGACGTCACGTAGGAACTAACTCCTTGTGTATCAAGGACTTGTGTTATTTACGGTCCGGAAGTTCTATTGAAGTGTCATGAAAATCTTACACCTTATCGCGATTCCTGCATAAAAAGAACCAGCCTCCCAAGTACGGGAGGCTGGCTATTTCGAGTAGCGTATCCGCTACATTGGATGCTTACTTGGAGAGAAGCATCGTCCGGGTAGCGGAGAAGCCATCGGCTGCCATGCGATAGACGTAGACGCCGGAAGAAACGGCGTTGCCGTTATCATCCATGCCGTTCCACGTCACGACGTTGTTTCCGGCTTCCATGGTGCCATTGACGAGCGTGCGAACCTTCATACCGAGGCTGTTGTACACTTCGATCGTCACGTTGCTTGTGTAAGGAACGTTGACGGAGAAGCTTGTGCTTGGGTTAAAAGGATTCGGGTAGTTGCTGCCAAGTGCGAATTCGGCTGGCGTGCTGCCGAGACCCTGCTTCGTGACCTTCACGTTGAGAGCATTGTTGTTCTCATCTGCGACGGTAACGTTTGCGAATGCGAAGTTGAAGCCTTCGACTGGGATTTCTGCGATAACCGTCTGGCCTGCCGGGATGACAGAACCTTCGACATCGTAGATAACCGTGCGGAGTGCGCCATCAACATAACCCGTGTGGGCATCGCCGAAGCTGCTGTTGATAGTACCTGCGAGGGCTGCACCCTTGATATCGAACTGAAGACCCTTGATTGCGGCTTCGCTATTGACGGAAACCGTCACGATACCGTTATCAACCGAGTAGAGAAGCTCGACGTTGCCTTCGGCTTTGCTGAGGCTGCCGCCGGTAAGCGAAAGGAGCGTTCCATTCGGGTACTGACCATCAGTGATAACCTTCTGGATGAGTGCGAGATCCTGAGCGTTCACGGCACCATCACCGGAGAGAGACGGTGTGACGTTGTTCCACGGAGCGATGTCCGCGCGCTCGAAGTCCGGGCTGACGAGAGGATCGACGCCGAGGATGTGATCGATAACTTCGAGGATATCAAGGATGTTGATGGTACCGTCGCTGTTAGCGTCACCCTTGGTGATACCAGCCTGGTTGAAGATCTTCACAACCTGGTCTGCATCCGGCGTAATGGTAAGAGCGTCACCATCGGCATTGGAAGCGACAAGCGCTGCAATGTGAAGGTTGGCGGTAACCGAGTCGGCTGAGATGTCGGTCGAACGGTATGTGAAGTCGATAAGCGAACCAGGATAGAGACCCGTGGTGAGCGACTGGGTAAGGCCCCAAAGCACGACCTTAATGGTATCGTTCGAACTGAGGTCGGCATTGACCGGACCGTTTGCAATCGTGTAGCTGAAACCCCACTCTGCTGGATTCGACACTTCGCTACCGCGGCTGACGCCTGTAAGGCTGAGTCCGCCGGCATTGCTGATGACGAATACCTGAAGTGCTGCGAGGTCGCCGCCAGCGGAAGAAGCATCGAAGTTACCGATAGAAAGAGATTCGGTAAGACCGATGGTGTTGTCGTTCACGGCAACTTCATCGGCGGAGAATGCGAGTTCGTTCTGGTTTGCAGCTGCAACAGTTGCGGTCAGGTTGATGGTGCTCACCGTACCCGCAGTCGGGTCGTTGTGCGTGAAGTCGATCGTTGCATTGACAGGTCCGCCGACGCCAGGTGCGGTGAACTCGATATCAACGGTAATGGAGCCGCCGTTGGCAGGAACGGTTGCCGGAAGGGTCGGGGAACTGGTAACCGTGTAAGCTGCATCGGTCGGGGTGCCGATCGCCGTGATTTCGAGATCGTTGCTCGTACCGGGGTTCGTGATCGTAAGGGTCTTGGTGACAGTGTTGAGAGAAGTGACATTACCGAAATCAAGCGGGTTGTCGCTCGGGGAAAATGTCGGGCCAGGGCTTGCCGGTGCGTTGTAGTTCGTCACGATGATGAGGAACTGGATCGGACCGAACGTCGAGGGAATGGTGAGGCTCGACTGCGTGGTCATGTTGGCGCTTGCTGCACCGCCGAGCTGCTGGATTGTCCAGCTGGAAGCGGCATTCGTGATCGTGGAAGGCCAGCTTACGATAACGCCATTGCTCGCGACTGCATCACCTGTACAGGAAACGCGGAAGGAGTCAATCTGGCTTGTGCTGGTGTAACCGCGGTAGTCGGAACCGAGACCCGTACCGAGACCGGTCGGCCATGTGGAGACGCGACCCGGAAGAGTCGTGAAGCGCACATCGAAATCGTACGGCGGGGGAGGGGTCGGGGGAAGCTGTGATTCTTCGTATGCGCCGAAAGCTGCGCCAACGTCGCCGCCAACAGTGTTGTCGGTGACCGAGCCGCCTGCACCATCGCCGCTAACGCCGAGGTTCAGTGTATTCGAGAAGGTCGAGTTGCCATCTTCGATCGTTATAGGAATCGAGAATTGCGGAAGAGTCTGCGCAAAGGAAACGCCTGCGAGAACCACAAGCAATGCTGCAGTCGTGAGAATGTTCTTTCGCATTGTGTATAAATCTCCGTGAAAAATTGTTGTGTTCATGTTATTGGGCAATGGTCAACGTGGTCGAACCGGTTACGAATACCCAGTAGGCTTCGAACGGCTGGAGGACGGTAACTGCTTCGTAACCCGAACCGGTGTAGCGGAAGAAGGATCCTGAGATGCTTCCCGGGCCGGAGCTGGTAACATTCGAGGTCGGAATGGCGCGGCAGAGACCGCCAACGAGGACCCACTGTGCGCCAGGCACGGTGATCTGTGCGGACTCGACGCAGTCGCCGGTGACCTGTACTTCATCGTCGCTTGAGTAGAAGGTCCAGTAACCGAGACCCGGTGTGGCAAAATCGACTGCGGAGTAGCCTGCACCCGTAAACGAGAACACGCTGCCGCCGTTCGGCCATACCGTGCGGACGTCCTTGTTGTACGCATCACGAGGAAGCGAAACGAGGTTCCATCCTCCGCGGACGTTGGAGATAGTTGCGTTCGGGGTCGAGTTGCAGATCAAGTAGTTCTGCGGATCGAATTGTGCCCACTTCGCTGTCCACTGCTCATCCATCGACTTGGCGGGATCGAAAGCACCGCGGTAGCTCGTGCTCTGGAAGAATGCTGCGCTGAGGTTCGTCGATGCGGAGAAGTCCGTACCGGCCGTTGCAGGCTCGGAAGCGATGCCCGGGCGCGGATCGGGATTGTTGAGGTTGCTCATATCGACGAGGCCGACAGCACTCGGGACGCGGACGCCTGTGCCGCCATCGTTGTTGTAGGAAGCAGTGTTGAACCAGGTGCTGGCCGTGAAGCCTGCTGGATCTGCACCGGAGCTATGGACAACCGGGAAGACCGTACCGCTGGCGGAATCATTGACTGCCAAGCTGATATTGCGTGCCTGGAGCGTATCGCCCTGGGCTGCTGTCTTCGTTTGCGGATCGCGGATGGAGTATCCGCCTTGGAAACCGACGAGTACAGAGTTGTGGATCGACTGCTGCGTACCGCGACGGCTCACGACTGCATACTGATGACGTGCTTGAGCATCGGGGTTCGGAAGCGTGATACCTGCAACGCGGCGCGGACCGACGAGGGTGATGTTCGAGAATTTCGGCTTCGTACGCGGAACGTCATAGGAAGCGGAACCTTCGTTATCAGATTCGAAACCATTGGTCTGACCGGCGAGATCCCACACGTTCGGGTCCTTAAGACCGAATGCGAACTGGATGTTGCCGCTGAAACCGAAGTCGGTATCGAATTCGTCATCGGTGCCGCCGAAGTTGATGATGTTGCGAGCATTGACGGTACCGCCAAAGAACTCGAAGCCGTCGTCGAAGGAATAGCTGACCTGGACGTTTTCGATCGTCGTACCGGCACCAATGCCGCCCATGGTGAGGCCGTTGATTTCGTTATCGAGATGGAAGCGGTAGCCCGGGAATTCGATACGGACATACTTCACAATACCGCTGTTGTCGTTCGGATTGCTGCCGCCGTAGGAACCAGGAACGATACCGCCTTCGATCTGCGGGTTGACCTGGTTGGTCGGAGCTTCACCAAGGATAACGACACCACCCCAGTCGCCGCGGCCACGAAGACCAGGCGCTTTGCGGCCGGCCATGATGATCGGCTGCTCGGGGGTACCCTGTGCAAATATCTTGCCGCCACGGGAAACGACGAGCGTTGCAGCCGTATCGCCTTTAATGACAGTACCCGGCTCGATGGAAATCGAGTAGGTGGAATCGATGAGGTAAAGACCGGTGAGGATGTAGGTGGTATCGCTGCTGAGAACGCGATCCCAATCCTGATGATAGACCGTACGGCCTGTGCCGAGTCCCGGTCCCATAACGACTTCCGGAGCAGCAATACCAGCCGTGTAGGATGTATTCTGCGGATCGAAGTTCGACCAGCCGGCTGCCCACTGGTTACCGACCGTGCTCACATCGAATGCGCCACGATAGGAGGTGGAATCAAAGTAGCCGAGATCGAGATTCGTACCGGTGAAGAGCGTACCTGCCGTCAACGGCTCGCTGCCCGGGGTCGGACGCGGATCCGGTGCGGTAAGGCTCGACATGTTGTTAAGGCCGACTGCACTCGGGGCGCGGACGCCTGTGCCGCCATCGTTGTTGTAGGATGCGGTGTTGAACCATGTGCTGGCGGTGAAGCCTGCCGGGTCTGCACCGGAGCTGTGAACAACCGGGAAGATGGTACCGCTGGCGGAATCATCGACTGCGAGGCTGATGTTGCGTGCCTGGAGCGTATCTCCCTGGGCGGCCGTCTTCGTCTGCGGATCGCGGATGGAGTAACCGCCCTGGAAACCGACGAGCACGGAATTGTGGATCGACTGCTGCGTACCGCGACGGCTGATCACGGCGTACTGATGGCGACCCTGAGCATCGGGGCTCGGAAGGGTGATACCAGCAACGCGGCGCGGACCGACGAGCGTAATGTTCGAGAATTTCGGCTGTGTACGGGGGATATCGTAGGAAGCAGAACCCTCGTTATCGGATTCGAAGCCGTTCGTCTGACCGGCGAGATCCCAGATGTCCGGGTTCTTGAGGCCGAATGCATACTGGATGCGACCGCTGTATCCGAAGTCGGTATCAAAGTCGTCATCGGTACCGCTGTAATTGATGAGGTGCTTCGCGTCGACGGTACCGCCGAAGAATTCGAAGCCGTCATCGAACGAGTAGCTAACCTGAACGTATTCGATGGTCGTACCGCGACCGACGCCGCCCATGGTAAGACCGTTGATTTCGTTATCGAGCTGGAAGCGGTAGCCCGGGAACTCGATACGAACGTAGCGGAGGATACCGCTGTTATCGTTCGGCTTGTTGCCGCCGTAGGAACCAGGAACGATACCGCCTTCGATCTGCGGGTTAACCTGGTTCGTCGGTGCTTCACCGAGGATGACGACGCCGCCCCAGTCGCCGCGTCCGCGGGAACCGGCCGGTTGATTGGAAGTAAAGACGATGGGACGATCCTGCGTACCGTTGGCGATAAGCTTACCGCCGCGGGAAACAACGAGCGTCGAGGCGGTATCGCCCTTGATGAGCGTACCAGGCTGAATCGTCATCGTGACGTTCGAGTCAATAAGAAACAGACCAGTAAGGGTATACACCGTATCGGAATACAGGGTAATATCCTTATCCTGGTGGTAGACGGTACGGCCTGTGTTCAGACCAGGACCAAGAATACGCGTCTGCGAAATCGCGGGGCTTGCGAGCACTGCTGCAAGCAAGGCGACAACCAGAAGAGTTTTCTTCATTAGTAAACTCCGTTTGTTTGGAATTGGAAATAGTTTGTTGTGATGCCTCCCAGGGCATCGGATTAGCATCGCAGGTGTCAGGCCTGCATCATCGTTCCGCCTTGCGGCGGAGAGGTAGTCCAAACCTCACGAACGGAGTGTTGTATATATTCATGCGCTGGAAATGATCCTTGGCGGGAACATACAAACCGCATCCACGTAGCGAAGTTTTCCAAGTTCTCGATGTATATAATCTTTGTCTGGCACTATCCGGTGCGTCAACACCGGGCATTCACTAGCGTTTCCACCCACCTTATCTATTAGGCGGATGTATCTATTGTTATACTGTTATTCGGGTTGAATTGAAAGCGTGATACTCTTGCGATAAAACTCTGATAACCGTGCTCGCGTTGCGTATGTCTGCGGAATGGCTTTGTCAAGATTGCACAGTTACGAAAATACAGATTGAATATTACCTCAGTAAAACCGGGCTGTGCATTTCTGTTTAACTTCAACTTACAAATTCGGAAGCGACGTATCCACTTAATACATAGCAACGGTTTACAGGCGGGAACTCACGTTCCGTATCAATAAAAAAGAGCAAACTGTTGTGCTGTATGAACCTGGCTGCCTGCGGGATACGTACGCTTCATGAACCTGGCTGCCTGCGGGATACGTACGCTTCGGAAAGTTCCGAGTCGGTAATACATATTCGTAACTACCATGTTAAATGATTGTATAGGAAACCGACAGTGAGTAGCTGGTTCCTCTGTACAGACGCCGCCACGGATCGCCGACTCTCGTCTGGAATACCTGCGGTTGGGCGTTGAGGTCTTTGATCGTGAACTTCGCATTAAGCGTACCCATGATCTGCTGTGAGACCGATAGGTCGATAACGGGGCGCGGTTGCTCGTAAATATCGAAAGTGCGTTCATCGCCGACGGCGTACAACCGCTCGCCGAATTCGTTGTAGAGCACGGTAAATGTCGTCCCCCACGTCGGCTCGTTAAACGTGAACACAAAGTTGATAGTGTAGGGCGACTGTCCCGCCATCTCGCGGGTAGCGGTGAACATACTGTCGGTGAAGACACCGCCGCCTTCATCGACTTTGACAGCATCCGTGTAGCTGATTTCTGAGAAAATTCGTGAGTAGTTACCTGCGATCGAGAAGTTCCGTCCGTAGTCGCCGAAGAAATCGAATGTCTTCCTGATCTCGAGTTCCAATCCATAATTTTCGCCGAACGGGGAATTAAACCATGTCCGCTCTGGATTCGAGGAAGGGATAATCCGCAGTTCGATAGGATTGATGATTGCCTTACGGAAGTAGCTTAACGCGATCACTTCACCCAGCTGCGGGAAGTACTCGATCCTTGCATCATAATTCTCGGCAATAGCTCGTTCGAGCAGAGGATTCCCGAAAACGCCCTCGTACAGGTTATAGTCGTAGAAATAGAACGCCGCTAGTTCGCGGAATTCCGGTCTGTTTACAGACTTTCCGTATGCGAGTCTAAAATTGATATCGTCAGTGATGAGATACGTGAAGTTAAACGAAGGCAGCCAATCATCTTCCTTCACCTGCGCCACGAAATCAGCGCCGGTCTCAAACGGACTGACGGTTTCAACTTGCTGATCTGAGTTCTCCCTTCGCACGCCGCCGACAAACCTGAATTGTTGATCGAGGAGGGAGAAACGGTAATCGAACATCACGTATCCGGCCCAAAGATCCTGGATCGCTGTATATTCGTCTTCGGGTCGCGAAAGCCGGTCGTAGTAAAACTCTCCCGGCCCGTTGAAATTGTCTGCAACAAAGATCGTATCGAGCGTTTGGGAGGTTAGCGCATAGCCAACGTTGTCCCTGTTGATGAGGAAGAACGTCTGCTGGAACGACCTGTTCTTTGTCTCGCGGTGCACACCTAGCTTGAACTTGAGATTGTTCGTAACCGGATAGGAAAGGTTGATGCTTGCTGTTCGACTGAATTCTGCAAGCCGTGACCAGGAGCGATCTGCATGCTTCATAATCTGCCGATCGTACGGGAAGCGTACGTTCCGCGAGCGGATGAACACTTTGCGGTCGGGCTCGTTTGCGATAGAGGATGCATAGGATCCCTGCCAATCGAGTTCCAGGTTGCCGAGTTGCGGGAACATGTGCTGGCCGGCGAGTTGCCCGACATAGGTTGACCGCTGCGACCACTCCGTCACGACGACGGAATCAACGTCTTCGTTCTCGTCCAAAGTCACGGTCGTGCGGATATCGTCTTCAGCGTTTTGATTGAAGTTGTTGCTCAGTTTGATCTTGTTGAACTCATCGGGTTGATAGGAGAGGTTCAACAACGATCCCCAGAGAACTGAATACTCATCTATGGTTCCCGTACCCGTACGTACCGGAGCTTCGTTCTTCGTGAAGTTCAGCGTGTCGTTTGTATGCTTATAGCCGTTCTTATAGGAAAGCGCTGCAACGTAACCGAGCTGCTGGTTATCGCCAAGGGTAAATCTATCTCCAGCGCTAAGGCTCAACGACCCGTTGAACGGCGCAGATTCCGCATTAGGTTTCCAGTTGTTGTTGAGCAGGGGAGGGAGCTCGCTGTCATCTTCCACATTTGGGAGCTCACGGAAGCCGTCGTCGAATCCGATGTGATCTGTTCCGCTGCTCTGCGATTTCAGAATCTCCTCACCTGTTGTGATCTCGTTGTACGAACTCGAGAGGCTGAGCTTTAGCGTTTGCTGGTCGGGAAAATCCAGAGTGTTGACTTGCACAAGGCCCCCCGTGAAATCTCCCGGCAGATCCGGTGTGACAGTCTTGACGACGTTCAGATTCGTTAACAGATTCGATGGGATCATGTCGAATGCGAAGCTCTTCTTATCGACGTCGGTATCCGTACTGGTAACGTTGACTCCGTTGAGCGTGGCGCTGTTGTAGCGGTCGGTCACGCCTCGTACGAATACAAATTTGTTATCGACGATGGAGACGCCTGTAACGCGCTTCAATGCATCTGCCGAGTTCGCATCAGGACTCCGTTTTACGGTTTCGATTGAAATCCCGTCGCCGATTGTTGCAGCCTTCTTCCGGGCAGCTAGAAGGGCGCTTTCGGTTGCAATGACTCGATCTGCAGACACGACGACCTCACCCAGTTCGAACGCATCCGAGACAAGATCGATATCCAGTTTTAGAGATTCGCCAGGGTGTAGAGTGATACCCTCGACAGTTACGTCCGAGTAACCGACGTAACTTGCTTTCATGTTGTAAGATCCGGGGGGGACTCCGTTGAGTCGGTACTTCCCACTAAGGTTACTGGCGGCACCATGATCGGTCCCGACGAGCACAACATTAGCGCCGATCAATTCCTCGCCGGTTTCGGAATCGCGAACGGTTCCGTAGATATTACCTTTTTGCTGAGAATAAAGGGGGGAAACCAGAAAACTCACTAGCAAGAGCGGTAGAAGCAGAAGAAATGTGCGTTGCATGTGTTCTCACCTGTTGCCTGAAGCTTTAAATGGCATCGCGGTACCGTCAAATACCGTTTCCTCAACACGAAATCAATTCATTCGTGTGTGTCTCCAAATCTATCAAGCCTTGCTGTCGTACTCAAACAAAAGGGGTTATGAAACCATTATGAAATCGCTGGCCTCCGTAATACAATCTTAATACGTGGTGATAAATGAGCTGCATGGCGATAACGCATTATACAGCAATGGGTTATGCGCGCCCCCTTAAAGTGCCGTCCTCTATACATACAAAGTGGTTACATGAGTTTGTTTCCAGTATTATTGCATAACGGTTTCGTCACAATGGAGTTTTTGTGCTGCTGCGGCATAACTGATGAGAATATGTTCCCGGTAAGCATCGGGCTTGTTACTTCTAGCAGCAACATACATCGGTAAGTCTGCGGTGTAAGGAGGAGTCTATATGGTGTGAGATTTTTACACTGCAAACACTCAAAATGTTTGTCCTAAACAGCTTAAAATGGTACTATGGAAATGCAAACAGCAAACCCTCCGCGTAGCGGAGTTTTCCAAGTTCTCACCTGTTTGCAGGGGCTGTGCGTCAACACAGCCCCACTTTTTTTCGTTGGGTTCGCGGGATCGAAATCTGAACTGATCCTTCGACATCTCGGTAGGATCTACCAAGAGGGAAGCTCTGGAAAATGGAACCTTGAGTCTCTCCTACAGTCTATCAATTCGTGATCCTCTAAAACCTTCGTTCAATACTAAAAACCCGTGTTTGAGTTTGTCTCCCTGTGTCGTAGTCGGCATCTCCACTGTAATACCCGGAAGGACAAGCCTATGATAGGGTACCTGCTCCAAAACTAGATGCAATAAAAAAGCCCCGCAAGCGGGGCTGTGGAATTCGCAGAGCAAAGCAGTCTGGCGGTGTCGGGCGCTTTGATGTGACCTGTCCGAGGTCGGTAGGAGGGTGTTAGTAAAGAGGTCGAGGTTTGCGCTGACTGTTCCCGACGTACCCGCCATCCTGTTCTGCCTTGCGCTGTGGTGGTTGTGGAAATCTGTGCTGTTCTATGCAGATGCGAGTCTACGCTCGAGCGAACTGCGGCGTTCGAGCCTGCACCCTCGCTGTCGGTCGAACTGCATCCACTTCAATGAGCGAGAGAAGCGCTTCTGAAAGGCGTATGCCTGTTTCAACGGAAGCAGCGCCAGCATTATTGTTCGCATAGACATAGACGCTCCCTGAACGGAGCCAAAGCCGGATAACATTTTGTGCGATTTGCTGTATTTCATCGTTGGAATACCTGTATGAATAGGGATTACTGTTTTCATCAAAACGGAGAGTCGATGCGTCCCTGCCGAGGAGCCGGTACACGCTGAACGTATCCGACGGCAAGATGGCCTTGGATACGGCGTTGCGGGTTGCCGGGGCATCGATAGAAGCGATGGTGATATTGCGGTGCTGGAAGTACTTCAGGATTGCGTTTGTAATCCAGCTTGCATTGCGGAATTCAAACGTAATCGGAAAATCGGCGAAGAAGTCGAGAAGCTCGAGCAGGTAGTTGAAGTGCTCGTCGGACTTCTCGAATTGCAGAGGAAACTGGAAGACGATAGTCGCAAGTTGACCGGCGTCATCCAGAATCCTCATTGCGTCCCCAAATTGTTGCCATTCTTGGTAGACCCTGGTTCGCTCGTTCGTAAGCGATCTGTATGCTTTGACCGCGAACCGCATGTTCGGTGCCTTATTACGCATCTTATAGAGTGCGCTTGGCTGTGGTAAGTGGTAATAGGTATAGTTCAACTCAACGGTTGGGAAAAAATGCTGATAGAATTCAAGCATCTGCTGCTTCGGCGTGCGCCAGGGATAGAATTCCCCCTCCCAATCGTCGTAGGAATACCCGCTCGTACCGATGTATATGTTATGCCTGCGGAGCCTCCAAAGCGTCCGGGTCGGCAATAATCGCGGTTTTTGGTCCTGAAATAGCGTTTCCTGCATCGTAGCACCGTGAGTTAGTAGAATGTCTAACCCCAATGTACGACGCGAATTCATCGAAGTCAAGAGTTTTAGTGAAAAAAGTTAGCGCAATGTCTAACTTTGCGGATTTCGGCTCAAAATCGGCATTTTTTCGCATTGTACGGCAGGGCTGAACTCTATAACTTGACCCTGTGCAGCTGTTCATCTCATTCGGAGTACACGACGAAACGCGTATTCGATCTCATATTGGCAGTCACGGCGGTTATTATCCTATCACCGGTGTTCCTGTTTGCGGCAATCGGTATCAAGCTTGCGAGCAAAGGACCTGTGTTCTATAGGGCGGTGCGCGCTGGAAAGGATGGTATGCCGTTCACAATCGTCAAGTTCAGGACGATGCATATCCTCAAAGATGGAGGCAGCAGGATAACGGCCGGCAAAGATCCGCGGATATTCGGATGGGGGAGTTTTCTGCGGAAGACAAAGATTGACGAGCTGCCCCAGCTTATGAACATCCTCAAGGGTGAGATGAGCTTTGTTGGGCCGCGGCCTGAAGATATGGACATTGTGCGTGAGCGCTATACGCCGCTGTTCATGAAGACCCTTGATCTTAAACCGGGGCTTTCTAGTCCGGGAAGCGTATATTATTATACGCACCTCGAAGATGGTATCGATAGCGAAGACCCGGAGAGGTATTACGTAGAAAAGCTGCTTCCATTCAAGCTCGCCTTCGAGCTCGTGTATATCGACAGGCAGTCATTGGTGTACGATCTACGCATCATGTTCAGAACCGCGCTTACAGTGTTGCGGATTGCGCTCGGGAAGAAAGAGTTCAAACTGCCGCCTGAATACGATGCAGCCATGCAATATCTCGAACGGATGCGCAGTGAGACTGCTGATATGCCTGAAGAAACGAAAGGAGTTACTTTGTGAGTGATTCACAAACACCGCAACCTGTGCCGGTAGAAGTAAATGTCTGGAAACGGCTCGGGTTGGCGTTGCTGGTACTTATCGATTCGTTGTTCCTCGGCGCGATGATAGCCAAACTGATGAGCGTGATTCGTGGTACGATGGGTTGGGATGCACTTGCCGACGGATTGGGGATCGTGGGAGCGTTTATCATCATGGGGCTTATCTTGGCGCTAGTCGTCCTGGTGAAGGTGAAGGACCGTGCACTCTTTACAAGGCTGTTGATCGCCTTTACGGTGTTATTTGTAGCAGGGATCGTCTACATTGGCGTCATGCAGCTGTTTTAAGAGGATTCGAGATGGCGAAGGAAACTGAGATTCCGAAACAATCCCGCTTGGGGATGTGGCTTATCCTTGTGCTGGCTGTGGCATCCGTTGCGGTTGGTGCATACAACTACATATTCACGCCTGTTTCGATTGAACTTTCGGTGGACGAGTATGTGATTTTCGCCGACGGTCAGAGTGAATCTCGCATCCGCATCGTTATGACGAATCGCCTGGGATGGGAAGTCCCGATGGCTGAGCGACCGATGAGCTTCAGTGTGTTGGAAGGTGAGGACCTTGTTGAAATTGAGATGAACGAGGCACGCAGCGAAATCACCGTAACAGCAGGGAGAAGAATGGGGACGCTCCAGATGATTGTCGAAGCTGAGGGACTTGGTATGCCGCAGCTCGTGGAAATCAGGATTGTGGAACCGGTGGCGTAAGCCCTCTAGTTCAACAGCCTCCGGAATTCTTCAGGCAAGCCTTCTTTGTAAACCGCTGCATCCTGAAGCCAGTGCAATTCATGCAGATATGCCTGCCGGGAGCCATGTATCCATGTGATGGATGTATTGGACTTCAATGCTGTAATTGTACCTCCAATAGCGCCAAATGATGTCCCTAAGAAAATGCTCAATATCATGACTCCTCGCACAAGGTCCTCTTCCTCACGCTGATTTTCGATATTCCCTGCTACAATTTGATAGATAGCAATACCTAAGACCAATCCTATCCCAGTATACGCACCAATTCGAAATCCCGACCCGAAAGACCCGCCCTCCGTGAGTTCGACGACACCAGCCAGTCTTTTCGCTGGTACGTACCATACCTTAGTCGATTCATCTTCCTCGAAGAAGAGATACGGCGAATTGCCTAGGTAGAGCCCACTTGAATCTGCAGCAAGGACAGAAGCATTTGCGAATACAAACTCCTCGCCATCCATCCAGATAAAGGACTTATCGTACAGTGCGTTCTCGAGATCGTAATCGTCCAGATCCAGGTCCGCAAGGGATTTGAATCGATGCACTTCCTGTGCGGTACTGACCGTGCCGCATCCGATAAACAGCAGTATGACAGTCAGGACGCGCATCATTTATAGATGTACCTGTATAATTCGGGAGGGAGGCCGTATCTGTAGTACATGAGCTCGCGCAATCGGCTGATTTCATCTTCACCGGAGTTGTCACCATCTGAAGTATCTACCGAAATCAGTCCGTCATCGGCCGCTCCGATAATAGCACCGATACCGGCTCCCGCAAGTCCAGAAACCAATCCTACTGCGAGGCTGATCGAATATGTACGTAGGTCCTCGTTGGGTGCGCCGGCGCTCGGATCGATGATCGCGATTGTAGCGATTCCGCCAACCCCGCCGATAAGAAAACCATACAACGCTGATGAAGTGATTGGCTTTGGTTCATCCACAGAAAGGAAGGTAATGTCATCTGTCTCGGCGATATAGAGATCGGAAATATCCGGGATATCGCTATACAGGTGATTTAACGGGCCAAGAACGATATGCTTGGAATTCACATGCAGTAGTTTTCCATAATACTCATCTCCCTGCTTCGTACGGACTTGAACATCCTGCAGACTGTAGTCCAAATACCCGCCAAAGATGCCGGTCTTCCAGATGCTATTGATAGGATATTTTTTTGTATAGAACCGGTCGTACGAAGATCGGTAGTCGTTGGTCGTGTAGCGGATCTCCTCGTAGTTCTGTATCACGGTGGAAAATGCTTCCCACTGCTCCTCTGTTAGTACCCAACGCTTCTCTTCCCTATTGTCTCTGTAGGCGATAAGGAGATAGTAGCCAGTATTCATACGAAACGCACGAGCCTCTCGAAACCCGGAGAGTTTAGGGAATAGCTGAAAATACGCGCGCTCGTACGGTTCGATGCTCTCTCCGAGACGATCAGATATGACCACCGCATCAAATTGTGCATTTGCGAAGAAGAAAGGGAAAACGATTACAATGAGGAAGACTGACTGTTTCATCGATCCATCCCGGCTATCTCCTTCCGGAGTTCTGGTGGCAGCCCGTTGATGTAATACATGAGTTCTGATAACTCGTTAGTGAGGTCAGAGGATTGCAGATCGAACTCATCCGATGTATAACGATCGACTCCATCGTTCATCGCTGCAGCAAGTGCGCCTATACCAGCACCGACAAATGCACCGCCAACTCCGATGACAAAATCCACGCCTAGCATGTAGCCGAAGTCATGGCCTGTCGCTGGCCCTAATATTCCGCTGGATATGGCTATAGAGGCAATACCGCCAATTCCAAGCCCCCACAGAATGTTTTTGAACACCGGCTTCGGGCGTGAGACCTGTATGGCGGTTACCGAATCCCGCTGAATAATGAAAATTTGCTGCAGAGAAGGAGGATGGTTGTAGTTGTAGTTTGGCAGACCAATGAAGATTCTATCCGGATCTATGTAAAGGAGGATTCCATCGTAGTATCCGGAGCCATTAGTCTCGACGGCAACGCGTTCAAATGGGTAACTAAGATCTGTGTCAATAACTCCGCATTCCCACAGATAATCCTCCGATTGTCTGGCACCAGGTCGTATACCGCGACGAAAGGCATCTCCATCAATTGAGAAGCGCAGTGAATCGTAATTATCAATCACCCATTGCAGTCTACGAAAATCACGATATGGAAGTACCCAGCTTCGGTTCTCGCCGAGTTCTGATGATCTTGATTGTATAAGAACGGAATCGGTTGAGTGCTTACAAATGGTACCAACCACAAATCCTTCGATCCGCGGGAAGAGTCCGAAGTACTCCCGTTCGTATGGCTCAATAGTCGGTCCTATTCGCTCAGAAAGCACGAGCGTATCCGGCTGTGCGATGGCAGAAGCAGCGAAGGCAATGATGAACGATATAAGGGCTACAGGTCGGATCATTTGTATACCTTCCTGTACAATTCGGGCGGGAGGCCGTTCTTATAGTAGGAGAACGGACGTAGCGTGTCTCTGGTCTTCGGGGCAAAAGGGATATCAATGCCGCGTTTATATGTTCTGATGTTGTCGGAGGTACTCGCCACGAGATACCCTATACCAGCCCCGATGCCGCCACCCAATAGCCCAACCATGGCAGCACCAAGATGAAGCGATGCTTCATCATATGTACCAGCAGAATTAGGCTCCGAAGCTTCCCTAAGCACAAATATGTAACCGGCAAGGAAACCGCTTAACAGTCCGATTTGAATTTCGTCTCTCGCATCTGTCGGGAGAGTGATTGAGAATAAAGCAATGTCTTCGGTATGTACTATGCGGAGAGCATCGACTGCAGGTACCTGACTGTAGTCGAATTCGCGAGGTCCAAGTATGAGAACATCCGTTGTGATGTATAACAAAATCCCGTCGTGCTGATATCCATCAGCAGTTAAGACTCGTACCATCCTATAGCCATATCTGAAGTCAGAACCCATGATCTCAGATGGCCAACGCGGAATCAGGAACGCCTTACCCCGCTCTCGCCTGTCAGGGTAGATGTAATCATTTGTATAATACCGTATCGAATCGTATCTCGCTATGAACCAGCGGACCGATTCATATTCATCGAAAGCTAGCTTATAGGTGGTTACCTCAGCAGTTGGCCTGTGTCGCCGAACGCGCGCGGTGACTGTGTCTACGCTCTCTGTAAGAAACACTGCCGCTTCAAAACCCTCAATCCACGGGAAGAGCCCGAAATACGCCCGTTCATGTGGTTCAACGGTTGGTCCTATTCGCTCAGAAAGCACGAGCGTATCCGGCTGTGCGATGAGTGATGCACAGAGGATGTGGGTAATCGTTATAAGGAGCAATGCTGACCGCATAGTGCTAAGTGGGAATCTCCGAATTCCTTAGCATAGAATCAAGGTTGGAATTTGTCCCCTCTGCTTCTATTTTGAAGTCCTTATGGAATCTATCTACGTCGTCATATCTGGATCTGTGCAAGGGGTGGGATTTCGCCACTTTGCCAGAGAAAACGCCCGCGGACTCGGTCTTGTAGGCTATGTGAAAAACCTCCAGAACGGAAAGGTCGAGGTGTTCGCACAGGGCGAGAGCAGTGATCTGGAAAAGTATGTCTCTCAATTGAAAGCCGGCCCCATCTCTGCGCACGTTACCGATACGCAGATAACCTGGAAGGAGATCGGGAAGAAATACGACGAATTCAAGGTGGCATTTTGAGTGATTTCCGAATAGGATACGGATACGATGTCCACAAGCTGATCGAGGACAAAACGCTTGTTCTTGGCGGCGTTAAGATTTCGGAAGAGATCGGACCGGTTGCGCATTCGGATGGCGATGTGCTGCTGCATGCAATTTGCGACGCAATCTTCGGCGCTGCAGCAATGGGGGATATCGGCGAGCATTTCCCGAACACCGATGACCGCTATATGGATATCTCAAGCATCGTATTGTTGCAAGAAACCCTGCGGCTCGTTCAGGCACATGGTTTTTCTCTCGTCAATATCGACGCCACTATCGTGCTCGAACGCCCGAAAATCCTGCCACACCGCGATGAAATACGCGAATCCATCGCCAAATCTGCACTCCTACCTCTGGAACATGTCTCTTTGAAGGCCACCACATCTGAGGGACTTGGCTTCGTGGGAGAGGGACGCGGTATTGTGGCGCACGCCGTTGCGCTTCTTCAGCGTACCACCTAACCGTACCGGCCGTGGAAGACATCGTATCATTCGTCACATCGCTCGACCCCAATTACATCTACCTGGCGGTATTTCTCATATCCTATATCGAGAACGTCTTTCCGCCGTTTCCCTCGGATGTAATCATCGTGTTTGCCGGGTCGCTTATCGGGATGGGGGAGAATAGTGCAGCTATAACGTTGGCTCTCGGGACAGCAGGCTCAACCCTCGGATTTATGACGATGTATTACATCGGGGCTAGCTTTGGTAAGAAGGTCATCGGCGGCGGAAAGATAAAGTTCATCTCACCGGAGATGCTGAATACCGTCGATAGGTGGTTCAGCAAGTACGGGTATTCGGTGATCATAGCAAACAGGTTCCTGGCGGGTACCAGGGCAGTTGTAAGCTTCTTTGCCGGAATGGCGAAGATGAGTCTGTGGAAGACAACAGTGCTCTCCCTCCTGAGTGCTCTTGCATGGCATTCCATCCTCGTATATGCAGGCGTGAAGCTCGGCGAGAACTGGCGGGAGATTAGCGGGTTGCTGCAGAATTACAGTATTGCTGTCACCATCATTATCACTGTAGTTATCGTAGGGTATCTTCTCGGTAAGTATGTGATCTTCAAGAAAAGCGAGAAAGAAGAATCCTAGCGGAACCACGCCCCCGGCGGCGGATGCGGGAGGAGCATGCGGGATTTGAGCTTGGGGAGGATTTTCTCATACGCCTCAGGGGAACCAGAGATTTCCACAGTTGTGCTGCCATCGAAAAGCAGACCAATACCCAATCCAACTGGCAGCATCACTATGCTTGAAACAAGACCTACTAAAACTCCAGAAGGATACTCGTCTTTATACTTCGCACTATTGCGGAGTTGTGTACCGACGATAGTACCGTAGACGAATCCAAACCCCATGCTGATTAATGCGCCTGTTCCCATAGCCGTTCCCTCTGCATAAGTGAAGTGCAGAGTATTCTGAACGGGAATTTGTGTGAGCATATCCATCTCCTCAGGGTGAGTTATGAAAACGGCATCTTCAGCAGCGTGTATGACAATGCCAGATTGTTGCTCCTTTTCCAGCGTTGTGATAGTTAGTTCCCATGGCTTGGTCTCGGGTAGACGACCGATTAGCTTTTTACTCCGAAAGAAGGAAAGATGATAGTCCCACAGTTCGCGCGTTTCTTCATCATTACAGGAATAGAGAACCTCCTCGTACCTGGATAGATACACTCTCAGCCGTTCCAGTGCTCCTTCAGGTATTCTTATGGTAACGTCATTCGGTTCCGCTGTTGTAGTGATGCACAAGGTATACTCGCCTTCTAAACCGCTACGAGGTATACAAACGGCCGACTCAAAACCATCCAAGTTCGGAAACAGATTGAAATACAACCGTTCTTCCTTATCGATCGTGTCTCCTACACGCTCCTGGATGATGATTGGCCGTGATAAGCATACATCACCATCTTGGGCAGAGGCAAGTGCGGCGAATGCGAACAAGTATACTATGGCAGTACGTATGGGCATACATGAAAACTAGATGATCGGGGCATGAGATTCAAGGCATTTATTCGTCCATCCAGAATTGCCCTGCACCTGAAACAATGCTAGTTTAGTCCTGCCATGATCCACGAATATCAAGTAATCGCATAATAAACCAGGTTGGAAGAACATTGAAAAAGGCATCCACTGAAACGGTAATGAAAGGAGTATTTCTCACCATAATCCTCGGAACAGTTGTGCTGATATATGCATGTTCCGACGACGATCCTGGTACTATCATAAATCCACCGGTCACAGTGCCATCCGATACTGTCGGGTTGCATCTGCAGTTTGGTACGCCGGAGGATGGAGATCCGTCGGACGACTATCTGCTGAAGCGCTCGCAATTCGTGATATCATATAACAAGAACCGCAACGTCGCGAATTGGGTCTCATGGAACTTGAACGCGCAATGGTTTGGCGATGAACCGCGGTTCTCGGGAAGTTTTATCCGCGATACCTTGTTACCGGATGGATGGTACCGGGTCAATCACAGCGACTACACGAATACCGGCTTCAACCGCGGGCACATGGTTCGCAGCGAGGAACGCACACGGAATGCACTGGATAACCGCACGACCTTTTTCATGACGAACGTGCTTCCGCAGACGCCGGATCTGAACCAGGGCGTGTGGCTGGATTTCGAATACTGGTGCGAAGATATGTGCAAGGAACAGGGGATGGAGCTCTACATCATCGCCGGAGGGATATTCCATCCGCCGCATGATATGCTGAAGGGTGTCGTAGCGGTGCCAGATTCGTGTTTCAAGATTGTAGTGATGATGAACCACGGAGAGCGATTGGGCGATGCCACTGCTCAAACATCGGTCATCGCCGTTTCCATGCCGAACATAGACGGCATCCGGTCGCACGATTGGGAGATGTACACGACCACGGTAGATGCAATCGAATTGGCAACGGGGTACGACTTCCTAGATCTGTTGCCGGACGGCATTGAGGACGCGCTTGAAGCGCAGCGGCATCCAATCTAGCGGCAGCGAGTGATCGTCAAATACGAAAAACCCCGGTTTTTGACCGGGGTTTCTTGTGGACGTTACTGGATTTGAACCAGTGACCTCACGCGTGTGAAGCGTGCGCTCTAGACCAGCTGAGCTAAACGTCCGAGCGCACTAAAATACGCGATACAGTGCATCAAAGGCAAACAAATCCGTTTAATTTGTCAGCCTGAACGTGATCGTAATCGATGTCTTCACGGGGACAGGGACACCGCGCTGCTTGCCGGGCACCCATTGGCTTTCTATGATAGCCTTTGCCGCTGCCTCATCGCAACCGCCGCCAATGCCTTTTACAACCTCTGTGGCGACGACTTTCCCCGTCGCATCAACATACGCGAAGATGACCACCTTGCCCTCAATTCCGGCGCGTCTTGCAAGTGCGGGGTATTCGAGGCGCTCATACACGGATTTCATTCCGCCTACGATTTCCGGATAGTCTTCAACGACCTCGAACCATGTCGGGTCTTCATTGGCATCTTCCGGCGGAGCGACATCTGCGGGCGGCCCCGTGGGGGCTGTCAGGTCATCGTCGAGATTCAATTCGCCGATTTCGATATCAGGCATGGCTTCATCTGTGGGTGCTTCTATGGGAATTGCAGGCCGGGGCGGCGGCGGAGGTTTATTGAACTGCTTCGTGATCGCAACGTCGTCGATCTTTATGACTTCGGTATTGGCTTCTGCGATATTCGCCGCGACTTCCACATCAGGGAAAAACCTGAATGCAGCGATGATAAGAAGCAGAGCTGCCATAAGGGAAAATTCGAAATATCTCCGTGTTTTGCTTTTCACATCGGCCTTGCGCGTCTTCTGGACTGCCATGATGCACCTCTATGTTGTAATGAGACTTACCTATTATACTCGTTAAATCCGCTGAGGTTTCAAAAGAGTGACAGATCGCCAATTGGAAGAGTTACATCCACTAGGGAATAAAAAAGCCCGGCTATTGCCGGGCTTTTGAAAGATGCGCTTATAGAATCTAGAAGGGGAGGTCGTCGTCACCGCTCTGGTCGGTATCTGGCGGTGCGTCTTGTTGGGGCGGCGGGGCAGAGGGACCAGAATCACCTCCGCTTCCTCGCGAGTCGAGGAAGACGAATTCATCCACAACGATCTCGGTGCGGTAGTGCGTCTGGCCCTCTTTCTCGTAATTACGGGTTTGCAGTTTGCCTTCGATATACACCTTCGATCCCTTTTTCAAATACTCGGCAAGGATCTCGGCCAGCCGTCGCCATGCAACGACGTTATGCCACTCTGTCCTATCAACCAGGTTTCCGTCCTGTCCTTTGTAGCTCTCGTTTGTAGCGACAGAGAACGTTGCGACCGGCACGCCCGACTGCGTCATCCTCAACTCGGGATCGCGGCCGACGTTACCGATGATTTGTACTTTGTTCAGTCCGTATGCCATAAGTCTCTAATATCTATAACAGAATTGATGGATTATTTCTTCTGGAGTGGAAGCACAATAATACTTCTCTCACATAAAAGCAACAAACGGTCTTTGTGGACAGCGATATCGCGAAACTCGCCAGGATCGGAGGCGAAAACGAAGTTCTCCTTCTTCCAGGTACTCCGCAATTCTCCCGATACGGTGTACAGATAAAGCTCAACCGGCGTAACAACGAAAATGCTCTTGCCGATGGCGCGGATTCCCTGGCCGAGGGAGAGCTTTCCCTCAGCGAATATTTTCTGGTACTCGCCGAAGACATCGAATTCGATAATGCGGTTCGGTTCGAGGACGAATACCTGGTTCTCGCTGCCGATATCTATAGCAACAGGGGATGTAAGCGCTCCTGCGCCGGCATCGATACCGCCAAAGATAAACTCCACATTTGCGAACCCGCTCGTGTACAAGCCGCGCCGGTTCTCCTCATCGAGGATGAATAAGTCGCCCAGCGGAGAGACGACGACATCGACAGGGTAGGCGAACTGGGCAGATACTGCCGACGGAATATCGCCTTCAAAACTGCCGAGAAAATTCAGCTCCTTATCGAATCGCTGAATACGGTTATTACCGTAATCCGCCACGTACACCGCGACCCCCAGGGACGCATCGATGCCCGATGGCTGATCGAATTCCGTGTTACCCCATCCAGGCCCGCCTATCTCAGCAAGCTTATTTCCCTTCATGTCGTACTTGTACACCATTGATGCATCGCGGTCGGTCACATAAATATGATCGAACGGATCGACATCGATTGACGAGGCAGAGACGAACTCACCGATACGGTAGTCTTCTACGAACGTTTTTTGTGCGAGAGCGGGAGGGAGTACAAGTAGGAAGAAAATGGCAAACCAATGACAGCGCAGCATAGATATGCCTCCTACTGCGTTTTGAGAACGTCGATTGGCAGGGTATCGAAGATATATTCGCGCTTGGTCTTTGTGCGCAGACCTATTGAAAAGATCACCTGCGGGTAGCGGTTGATATCGAACGGTTCGATACCTACAGGAGTTTTCAGCGTGAGTTCGTGCGTCAATCCGGGCATGAGTTCAATCGACTTCAGCGACTTATCATCCTGCATCATCTCACAGTTGAAACGGCGGAAGGGATTCCTGCCGAGCGTATCGCTCAACGCACCGAAGGCGTTGGTAAGGATGACCGTCGAATCTGTGACATTGACGATGTTGATACGAACCATCGCATAAGCACGATGCTTTGCACCGGGCATGAAATCCACCCAGACGGATTCCTCAAGCACCCGGACATCAAACAAGGGAGGGGGTTCGCTTGCAGCCTCCTGCGGGACGCGCATGGCACATCCCGCAACGAGGAGCAAAAGTACCAACGATATGTGGCTATTTAACCTGAACATTAATTGGTTGGCTGATTGCCGAAGTCCTGTAACCGGTGGTGCCGATATTTACTTGTACGAGCACCTGGCGATGTTTGTTCGGATTGAAGCCGTAGAGATCCAGTGGGGTGACGATGGGAATCTCGATCGTCTGCCGTGAGAGGATCTCAACGGTGGAAAGCGCGCCATGGGCCTGCGGAATGATGGGACGGAAGCGCACGAGCGCGTTCATCGTCTCAGGATCCAGAATGGTTGCTTCCTGGAATTGCAGGTTCATCGCTCGGTCGGTCCGATTCTGCACGATCACGGAAATCTCGCCGGAGCAGGTGTATTTGGATTCGGATTCCTTCTCGACCGTGATCGAGACGTCCTCGCCATAGGTCACTGCCAACGCATCGGTGACAGCATCCGAACTGCAGCCGATAACAAACAGCGCAGCGATAAGGCAGGAAGCGATAGGAAGAATGGCGTTCTTCATGTGTAATGCCCGCATAAAGTGTGAAACAGATACAATTTGAAAGTTCGATGGGAGAGAGGGGCAGGCGGATTCAGAGCGGAAATACCGTCTTGTAACACCCCTTCAAACGAAAGAGGGAGGAACGCTCGCTTGCGTTCCAATCCCTCGTTACGTTCGTCAATACAATCTTAGTTCAGGCGGAAACGGATCGGGATAGCGACCTTCACGTTCACCGGCTTTCCGCGCTGCATACCAGGCTTAAAGTTGTTCTTCATGACAGCTTCAACTGCAGCTTCATCGCAGCCGCCGCCGATACCTTTCGCAACTTCGGCGCGTGTGACCTTACCGGTCTTATCCACATAAGCGATCACAACGACGGTGCCTTCGATTCCTGCACGCTTCGCAAGCTCTGGATACACCACATCGTCCTGAATTGCCTTCAAACCGCCGACGATTTCTGGCGGATCTTCCACGACCTCGAAGAAGATTTCTTCTTCTTCCTCAGGCGGTTTTTCCATTGCAGGCGGTTCTTTCGGCGCGGAGACTTCTTCGGTGAGATCGAACTCACTCGAAATATCTATATCCTCCAGTGCATCATCCGACGGTGCCTCAATGGGAATCGGCGGACGGGGCGGTGGAGGAGGACGGTTTTCCTGCCTCGTATTCTCGATATCCTCGATCTTCACTATTTCTTCGTCTGCCTTAATTTCGAGCTGTTCCTGCTCGAAATCGGGAAAGAACTTGAACGCTCCTACAAGAAGAAGCAGCGAAAGCGCAAGGGAAACCTCGAAATAGAACCGGGATTTTCCTTTAATGTCTGCTTTTTTTGTTTTTTCGATAGCCATGTATTTCTCCGAATTGAAACCTATTCAATATAGCCATTCGCACATACTTCTCAAATTAAACGCCCGCAACGCAAGCATGTTTCCCGCAGAAATACTGCGAATATCGAGAATTTGTTTTTAGAGTAACACTGACGTAATTTTGGAGTCTTGCCTGGATGGCGGAATAGGCAGACGCGCTACATTCAGGATGTAGTGTCCGAAAGGGCGTGCAGGTTCGACTCCTGTTCCAGGCACATCAGCAAAGAGACATCGATCACGGTGTCTCTTTCGTGTTATTGGCCCTGGATCCAACGACGAGAAGGTGTCCCATCCACTTCCTTCCACCTTGGCGTAGGTAGACGTCCATCTCGTGCTTGAATGCCTTCGCCAGCGCTTTTTGATGCTTCATTCCCTCGTATCCCGAGTTCGCAAGGCCTTTCATGTCTTCGCTGAATTGCTTATAGAAGGGCTCCAACTGCTTTGATAGATTCCCAGTATCGATCTCAGTAAATCCGCCTTGCTCAAGCATCTTCCGCCATGCCTCGACATTCATGATGTTTGCATCGTCAATCTCCCACACGTCCTTGACGAACGTTGGGACGCCCTCGCCCAGCCAGGATGGCTCCATGATGATGAGGGTACCGGATTCGTTGAGGAATTCGAAAATCGCGCCCAGCGTGCTTGCTGTTTGCTGTGTCAGCATGCAGTCGGAAACAACGTAGTCGTACCCTGCTCCCACCATCCTGAATTTGTTCGGATCGGCGACTTTGAAATTGACACGCTTCCCGTAGCCAAGAGCATCCGCAGCAAACTTGCCGTAGAGAATTCCTTCGGTGTCCTCATCGATCCCGAGGATGGTTCCCTCGAAATCCTTCGCGAGCCGCAGCGGTGCTTCGCCATGGCGGCTGCCGATGTAGAGCAGGGACTTGTCTTCGGTGTTCGTGAATTCCAGGCCGAGGAGATCGAAGGCACGCCGGACACCTTTCGCACCGGCCGGGGTGTAGGAAAACGGGTACAGGTCTTTGATGTTTTGGGTCATATCAGGTACCGGCAACAACTGTTTCTTTCAAGAAATGGCCGACTGAGAATATGCTTCCAAGCAGGCCGAGTACGCACCCCATGCCGGTAAGGAATACGTAAAATGTGAAGTCGAGACTTATGTGAACAAGCAGATCGTCGGATAGGGGCTGGATGAACATCACGAAGGCAATACCGATCAAGATAGATGCGAACACGCCGCCGATCAGCCCGTGAAAAAGGCCCTCTAAAAGGAACGGCAGCCGTATGAACATGGAGGTTGCCCCCACTAGCTTCATGGTACGAATAAGCTCTCTCTTAGCGTAAATAGTGAGTTTGATCGTATTGGCGACCAGAATAATAGCCGAAATAGACAGCACAATACCAATGAACAACGTTGCGAATTGAAATGCTTTCGCGCGGCGGTCGATGAGACTAAGGAACTGTTTTCGGTACACCACATCGTCGACTGTCCATATTTGTTTTGCACGTTTGGCGATCACTTCTACGCTATCGGCATTGCTGTGGGCCTCCATCTTATTATCTTTCATTGAAGGATTTACAGCTATGATAATCATGACCCTGGTACAAACGCACCTTACG
>PABJ01000004.1 GCA_002699105.1 Ectothiorhodospiraceae bacterium
GAAATCTGCCCCCCGGTGAAATCTGCTCCTCCTCCCACCCTACAAGAAAAACTCGAGTTGGAGAAAGAGGAGGAATTCAAGAAGGAAAAAGCGGCCACTGAACGTGACCGCCTCAAAGGAGAGGGTGTGGAGTCTACGAAAAACCTCGGAATGAAAGCTAGGTTTGCGTCCTTTCGCAGCTACGAAGCCCCGGCTCCTGTGTTGTTATCCGTGGTGGTCGGTTGTCTCTTGGTCGGTTACTTCGCCGGTCGTGAGCATCTGAAATATGAAGTGAGGCAGATGTGGAGCCATTCGATGACCGAGGCGAGTCAGGTCGTGGAACGATCATTCGAGCTATCCAGGCAGAGCTTGTCCGATATCTACGGTAGGCGGTAGTGTCCGGTGGATTCAGGTGGCACCACTGGTGCCAATGCTCGAGGCCGACCGGTTTCGGACTGGGTGCTCTCCGATCATCTCGCTGATGGTCCGGCCGTAGGTTCTGCTCAGCGCGTCGAGTGTCTTGAGGGACACAACGACATGACGGTTGAATACGGCGTTCAAGGTCCCTGCACTGATACCGGTTTCCCGCGCCATGGTACGAAACCCGATTGATCGAGATGCTTTGATCTCGTCGATGAAGGTGGTGAGGTGTGCGAGGGCATCGTCGATAGACAGTTTCGAGGCAGCTCCTCGATCTTGATGCCCCAACAAATAATCAAGCGTGACGTCGAAGTGTTGAGCCAGGCGCATGAGTTTGTCGAGATCCGGCGAGGCACGTTGTTGGAGGAGTCTTTTCAGGTACTGCGCGGAGAGTCCAAGATGCTTGGATAGCGCGATGCTGTCCTCATTGCGCTCTTCAATCAGTGTGCGGATCCGACTGGAGAGTTTGCCTAAGGCGCCCTTCTGGGCGAGCTGCTTACTGCATCGTTGGGCGAGGTGCTCTGCCATTAGCGTTTCTCCAATGAGCACACTGATGGTCAACCCTGTTTTTTCGCTAATCCTCTGCAGCGTGTTCAACCTCGGATTTCCTCTCATTGCCGTCAGATCCGTGATGACTTGTGTGCTTATCCCGGCGTCATCTGCGAAAGCGATTCTCGATTCTTCAGCGGCGGAATCGAAAAACAAACGGAGATGGTGGGCCACGCTTCGCAGAGCATGATCCAGACTGACCGGTTTAGCCGTATCGGGTGATTGCTCCCCTATCAGGTAGGAGGTCGGTAGTTCGTAGGTCAAAGATAGCTTGGTCAGAACTTCGAGCGAGGGTTGGATTTTTGCCCGATGGAGCAAGCCTAAGTAGCTTGCCGAAAGACCCGCATGGATAGACGCCTCTTTCAGCGTTTTACCGCTACTTTCACAAACGCGCCGAGCGATTTCGCTCACACCGCAGTTCCTGACGCTCACGTTTTGCCCTTTCGCATTGCTCACAAGAGTGATCTAGTCTACTCACAAATAGCCCAGCGTTCGTAACTGACGAGCTTGGCACCACTGGTGCCAGATGCGGTTCAACCCAGGAAAACCATGGCTAAGACATATTCAACCCAGTCCGCTACTGATCACGTAAACGATGTGAGTGAATCTCTACCGCCGCCAGGGCGCTTTGAGTTTGATGTTGGAAAGGGGTTCTTTTCCCACAAGATGGTTTGGACGCCTTTCTTCGCCATCATGGGAGTGAGCGCGCTCTCCTGCTTGCCAATCCTGGCAACGAGGTACCGCGGGTTTTGTGGCCCTGACATGGACTGCTATCGCGAGTTTGTCGATTCAATACTCACGGATTTTGAGTTCCCAATTAAGACGGCGGCGGCGGGAATTGCCGTCCTGCTGTTGCAGATCGCGGTTTACCGCTCAAAGCAGGATTTGCGGCAACAGAGGCCATTCCAAGATGAGTTAACGGTGGTGAACGAGCAGTTGATTCTCGCGAAAGTCGCACTCGAACGAGAGTCGGAAAGTGCACTGATCGTCCAGTACTACGCGCACAAGGAGCAGTTCAAGAATGAGATGAAAGCCGCGTGTTGTGACGATGATGGTTACGATGAGCTGACTGTCTCTCGATTGCACAGGAAACTTTTCCCTTCGGCGCGCGCCGGAAATATGGGACTCGATTACACGCATCTGCTTGTCTTGCGAGAAGACCTGACGGAGATGAGAAACGCGGCGCAGGGTCTGGCTGAAGCGCTCAGAGAGTGTGCTCGCAATGGGGTTGACCCGAGAACAACCGAGTTTCCCGAACTTCTGACACAGCTAATTGAGGTTTGCTGGGGGCTTCGCTGTCTTCGGCACAACCTTGCATACCAACCTAGGCACTTCGGTGAGCTGCTCAGGTTGATAGTACCGTCACGGATATTTGATGATGCAGCGAGGGACGAAGAAACCATTTCGGTTAGCTTGGCCGTGCCTACTAGCGTCAACAGTATTGTCAGCCAGCTCAACATGATGTCGCGACTACTCGCTGCGACCGGCGCTTTTCAGGACGGCTTCCACCCCGATGACTGCAGAAGAGAGTTGCTGTCAGAGGTGCTTTTTGAGATTGGCCAGATCGCAAGGTTTCTCGATGAGGCTGAATACGTCGCACCCCAAAAAAACCCGTCTACTCCCTTCGGACTTGCGGCTGCCGGGGCTGCCGGAGGGGCCGGGCAGCCACTGTTGATAACGGTTGCGAGCATTAAGGATCACGTGCTCGCGCGTCGGCAACAAGAGCTCCTGAGTAGAGATCGTGAATCCGGGGCTCGTCGAGAGTTCTATCTGATATAAGGAAATAAAACTCGTCTGGGAGTGGCATTTGTACACGAGGCGCTCGTCTCTACCGGGTGAGGTTAAGTTCTGATCATCTCCTTTGTCTGTCTGATCGCTCTCGCGATCCGCTTTCCACAACGCGCCGTACACTCAAAAAACAAGGCTTCAGCGTCTAACCCGAATTAAATACCCTAAACAGAGGCTAGAAATAGCCCGTCTGAGGTTTCGTTGTGCTTGCTAAATAGGTGTATTAAGATGTACTACGTAATACAGTACGAAATAATCAGAGAGGCAGGCGAGTGGCAAATGCGGGAGTGTCTTATGCGCTAGTGAGTGCGGCGGCCGATCGGCTCCAGACAAAGGGGCTCAGACCGACGATTGACTCAGTGCGCACGGAGCTGGGAGATACCGGTAGCAAGACGACCATCTCAAAGTACCTGCGGGAGTGGCGTGAGAACCGGGCCGGTGCCACGGATGACCTGCCCTCCCCTATCGCGCAAGCCGTCTCACAGGTTCATCAGGCGTTGCAGGAGATGGCCGAAGAACAGCTCACTGAGGAGCGAGAACAGTGGTCTGCCGAGCGTGCTGAGCTGGAAGCACGGATCGCGGCGTTGGAGACCACTCTCCTTGAGGAACGTACTGCTCGTTCAGAAGAGCAAGCGACTAGTGAAGAGGCGATGCAGGCGATGACTGTGTCTCAGGAGGCATTGGAAGCTGAGCTCGAACGCGTTGTGTCGGAGGGACAACGCGATAAGGCGAAACTGACTGGTCTCGAAAAGCGCCTGGTTGAGCTTGAGTCAGACTGTCAGCATGCCAAGGAGACGATCCAGCATCTGCAAGCGCAGCGAGAGCACTACGAAGGTTCAGTCAATGCGCAGCGGCAGCGAGACGCGCGACAGATTGATCAACTCTCTCAGGAACTCAGCGAACAACGGGCAATGTATAGCCGTCACCTAGACGGCTTTGCCGAAGAGAGGCGAGCTTGGGTACAGGAAAACACGAAGCTCGCGGCACGTAGCGAAAGTTTGCAGCAGCGCGAAGCGGAATTGAGCGAACAGCTGGTAAAGGTGACAGAGCAGCATCATTCGCTGCAAGACAATCACGCTCGCCTCAATCGGGACTTTAGCGATGTCAAAACGGATTTGGCTGGGTATAAAAAGCGGCACGGAGAACAGAGTAAACGACTTAACAAGCAAACTGAGGTGGTGCTTAAGCAGCAAGACCTGCTGATGCAGGCGCAGCAGCGGATAGCCGAACTTGAGGGGCAGCTGGCGTCACATGAATAACCGACCCACAGAGAATGCGTCGATCGAAGAGCAAGAACGGGATTCACTTGCCCTGTCACCGCTCGCGGAAAGTGCAGTATCGCTGAACGAAAGTGAGCGGGCGATCGACAAATACCTGTCTGCTGCCTTGTCTGGAAACACGCGGCGGACTTACACCTCGATGTTGCGATCGTATGTGGCACGAGGGGGACGATTGCCGAGCAGCCCGGATCACTTGTGTCACGTGCTCGCGACAACCGCTGAGGCGTTGTCTCCAGATTCGCAAACCGTACTCATGTCGGCCATCAGCAAGTGGCATAGCCTTGCGGGATTTCAGGATCCTACAAATGACGAGCGGGTGAAGCTTCTTCTGAAAGGGGTTCGAAACACGCACGGACGCGCGAAGCGCAAGGCGCACCCAATTACGCCGAATGAGCTGAATATGATGCTTGTGCTCGCAAACCAAGCCAGTTGCCAGAGACGCGCTCTGCGCGATCGGGCGCTACTGCTCCTGAGCTATTTCGGCAATCTCAGGCCGAATGATGTGGTGACACGTAGCCGCAGGGATGTCGTCATTGAGTCGCGTGGAATGAAACTCCTGATCCCGGAATCTAAGACAGATCAAGCGCATGCAGGCCAGTGCGTATACATCCCTCGTAATGATGATTCCGAGCAATGGTGCCCAGTCGCCGCACTCGACGCATGGATAGCGTTGCCGCCGGAGGTTGGGTCACCACCTTGGCGAGATGAAGATCCCCTCTTCCTGCAGATTACACGCTGGGGACGGCTGGTGTGGGATGAGGGGCGAGTCCAGGGAATTTCTGAAAAGGCCTTTAATGAATTCGCGCAGGGCTATGCGCGTAAGCTAGGCATTCGCAATGTTTCTGGTCATAGTTTTCGTCGTGGTTTTACCACGGCGGGTATTGAAGCCGGCAGCAAGTTTTCTCATGTGAAAAGACAAGGGAGATGGGTGTCAGACTCATCAGTTAGCGAGTACATAGAACCTGCGACAGGCTACACTCGCAATGCCTGTGTTGCGCTGTATATAGCCATGGTAAGGAGTGAAAACGATGGATTGCCTCAAGGCTGATCTCAGCTCCCAAATCCCCTCCCACTTGCTGTGGGTCAACCAAGCTAAACGACGCTACTACCGATTGCGTTGCTGTCGGGATTTATTCGGAGAGATTTATCTCGTCAGGACTTGGGGCTCGTTGGACACGGGCCGCTCAAACGTTAAAATCCACTATTTGGCCCCTTCGGAGCTGGCGCCACTGGTAAAGAGCATTGTCAAACGGCGTGAAAATCGGGGGTACAGGTTGTCCCGTGAGTCGAGGTTCAGCTGGGAAACGTAGACTTGAAATTTGGCTGCACCGGCCAGCGGCCTATCTGATTATTGTCAGATAGGTACTGTTCCGATATTCGGAATTTCCAGACGGGTCTGGCAAGTACAACTCTTGGGGTATCTGGCTATATGACGCTCAATGCAGTCTTTTTGACTGGTGGTTCAACGCTTTCTGCAGCGAGCTATATGAACTCGGAAATGTAGCGTCAAGAATGAATCAGCGTTTTAAGGCTACGGGTACTCACTATACCGGATTCAGGTTAGGTCATTCGAGCCGCGGATGAAATGCTCCCGATCTTTGGTGGTCAGGTGCCTGCGTTCGGTGGTAGAAGTGAACAAATCTCACGACTTCTGTTTACTTCTACTTCAATTTCGGCACGGGTCAAGCAAAAAGCACACTCGCCGTAATGACTGCATATATGCTATCGTTGCGGCATGAAAGATCTGGTTGTCATTGATACGAATGTGCTGATCTCGGCGCTGCTTAAAGCTGATACCGCACCCCGGCAACTCTTCCGACTGTGCCTGCAGCAACGCGTCGTACCCTTGATGGGAACAACCCTGCTCAAGGAGTATGAGGAAGTGATGCAGCGGGAGACCTTGTTTGTCCGGTCCCCTCTGTCGGGCGAAGAGCGCGAAGGGTTTCTGGATGCGTTTCTCAGCGTGTGTGAGTGGGTCGGTGTGTATTATCTGTGGCGCCCTAACTTACGAGATGAAGCCGATAACCATCTGATCGAATTAGCAATATCTGGCGGTGCTAAATATCTCGTCACCGGCAACACCAAAGATTTTCGCGGGGCCTCACTGCGTTTTCCCTCACTCGCCGTGGTCACCCCCCGACTGTACCTGACACAGCGAGGACGTTGATTATGGGCACGCTCACTATCCGGCTACCTGATGATAAACACGCCCGACTGAAGCGCCTGGCGGAGTCCCGGGGCATCAGTCTGAACAAGTTGTTTGAAGAATTTTCCACCCAGGCGATCGCCGAATCGGACGCCTACACCCGGTTCCTGGCCCGGGCTGCGCGCGGCGATACGCAGCAGGCGCTAGCAACGCTGGACCGACTGGATCAGCACTTCGAGAAATAAGGCGTTTAGGTTCTGGAGGTGAACACTTTGTACATAAAGTGTTCACTGACCGAGGGTCAGTACGTCTACCTCCTGCTGCGCCCTCATCATCAGGTGTGTCGCCCACACAGAGAGTGCACCTTGTGCTCACCTGAGTTGCCCGGCGAACATCCAGAAACGGCACTAAAATCCACTGTCATGCTGTCTTAGGTAGGAACTCATGAAATTGGTTCTGAGGTCACTTTCATTGCTGCTGATCGTCGGTTTACCCGCGACGTACGCCGATAGCTCAGCGCCTGAGCCTTCTTCCTCTTATGACGAGCTCACCTATGAGCAGGTATACCGTTCCAGCCCGGATTCAGACGGTGATGGTCTTCGTAACGTCGAGGACAACTGTGTTCTCGTAGCGAACCCTGATCAGGCTGACACTGATTCAGATGGTATTGGGGATGCATGTGAGGCGAGCCTATTTGTCACGATCGACATCATGCCTGGCGATGACCTTAACGTGATTGTTCTGGAATCCAATGGCGTACTACCTGTGGCGATCCTCAGTTCCAACGAATTTGATGCTCTGTCGATTAACCCTGCCTCTATCGGAATCTCTGGTGATGAAGTCGGGCTCACAGGGAAGGCGGATCATTACCTTTGTCAGGAGAAGGATGTAAACCAGGACGGGTTGGCTGACCTGAAATGCGACATGGTGATAGCCGAGTTCCTGCTTGTCCCGGGCTCATCTGAAGTCAAGCTGGAGGGGATGACCCGTTCCTTCGTCAGAGTTGCAGGGTTTGATAGCGTCGACGTCGTCAACACCGATCCGTAAGAGAGCTCCTTAGTGCAGATTCCGAACAAAATGTTCACTTTCGCCGGAAAACGCAAGTACCTGACGCTCGTCTAATCGGCGTGCCGGGTTTCCGAGGCGCTCGATCAAGTGCACAGTCTGCGCAAGGTTTACAAAACCAAGAGACTTAGTGCGGAAAGCGTAGAAGCCCCGCAACCCCCGCCTGGTGCAGAAGTTCAAGAGACATGAGCATACGGGGACTACGGCGATCTATCTGAATCTTGTCGGGGAAAAGGCTCGGACGGAAGTGTCGCTCGTCTGGAGCTAAGTGCTCCCTTGGTGTATCGCAGTTGAGAGACAAATAATGGCGTGACACCTACTCATTGGAAAATGAACAAAGGCGCGTGCCTTTTCTTTCAGACCTGAACAGGCCTTATCGTGAAGAGAGAACGACGCCCTTCTTCTCGAACAGTATCAAGGGAACGCAACGGTCTGCATCGTGATAAATCCCGACGCAATCCAGGCATTGAAAGCAGTTGTCGTAGCGAATCTGACCCGACTCTTCTATGGCGCCGTAATGACACGCGGGTTTACACCGCTGGCAAGGCTGCCCACATTCTCGACGCCTCTTAAGCCAATCGAGACGTCTGAGGCGGCCACCGATCGACATGGCAGCACCGAGTGGACAGATGAACCGACAGAAGAATTTGTAGTACACCATCCCGGCCACGAGCAAGCCGACGGCATAGGCGACGTAAGGCCAGCCACGATCGAATGCAACGGTAATCGACGTTTTGAACGGTTCCACTTCGTTGAAATGTTCCCCCAGCGAAGGAAAGAACAGCGCAGCGATCATCAGTAAAGCAAGGACGCCGTATCGAAGGCTCTCCAGCCTCAGAGTCGCCGTTCGCGAGATCTTGAGTTGCGGCACGCGCAGGCGTTGGGCGAACTTTCCGATGAACTCTTGCAACGCACCGAACGGACACAGCCATCCACAGAAGGTCCCTCTTCCCCAGATGAAGAAGGTCACCAAGGTGAAAATCAGGAGGATCAGGCACACAGGATCGTACAGATAGTTGTAGAGGCTGTTCCCGCTAAGAAGACTTTTGGCCGCCGCGGTAACGTGGACAACCGACAGCTGACCCTGGGCGTACCAGCCAATGAAACAAAGTGTGTAGGCGAGAAAGCCCATTCGAAACCAGGCAAGCCGTTTAGGGTTGACCGAAATCCATCGGGGTCTGGACAGAAAGATCACCAGAACCACTAGCGAAAGGGTGACGATGATCAAGTCGATTTTCCGGTCGTACCACGCGAGCGCGAGTTCCGACATGGGCGCTTCGGGGCGAACAAACAGTTCTTCGGGTGGCTGGTATTCCAGACTGAGTTGCTGATGAAAGAACTCCGGGAGCATCGAGCCTTTCGCCCGAGTGATCGTCAAAACGAAGTTGACCGGGCTGGCAGGATCGATCCCTGAGTCCTCACGGACGCCAAAAATACGCGATTCATCGAGCGAAATTGCCGCATTAATCGGGATCGATTCGTAGTCCTGATCACGAAAGTCCATAAATCCACCGAACTGCGACAGGGACAAGAATGGGGACTGTGTCCCCGGCGTGAAGTCAGCGTTGGTTTGGCTAAACCGGCCAGATGAGCCGACCCACCAAAGCTGATGATTGTCGAAGTTGCGAGACATCACCCGGTCGTACTGATCCGCGCCGAGCAGGGCAGCACCAATGGTTGGCGAGTTAAGATAGGCCACATACAAGTTGGCATAGGTCCCTTGAGGATTTTCCAGCACCTCGGGGTCTTCACCGTAGACATCGGTACCCTGAAACAACTGTTCGACCTCTTTGTTGAGTACGCGGAAGTGCTGCACCATCCCTCTCTCGATGAGCTCGTCGAAATCGAGCGTATGTAGTACATCCGGAATCGGTTGAGCGGGCGGTCTGGACTCGGTTTGTGTAGAGAATCCCAACTTGGCACGCGCGACGGTTAGCGCCGAAGTAAGAACGGTTTGATTAACAATCCGCACAGATGTGGTCGCTTTGGAGATGCCATCGAGTGTGGCATGCCCAACGCTTGCTGAGCTGATGCTGCCTGTCTTGTTTCTCGCCGCGTCCAAGGCGATAACGAAAGGCTGGTTCAGGCTCTTACCGACATACTGGCTAATGAACTCACGTAACGGCGTGTCGCCGAGCCCGCCAAGATCACGAAAGGTGAAGACGGGTTCCCTTTGTTGGAGCACTTCCACATCCATGAACACACCATTGCGATCGAGGGCAATCAGGAAGTTCATCGGCGAGCCTTCGAACCCGGGCAACGGTGCGATGTCGGCTGACTCGAAGACGTAGGCAACTATTCCGGCTTCTTTCTCCAGAGAACTCGTCACCGGCCATGCTGGCACCTCCGACAGCTTGTCCTGAACCTCATACGGCACCCCGAATCGACGCTGAACGTCTTCCTTGCTCAGCGCGCCCGCAATGGCTCCTTCGTGCCATGCTGATATCAAGACTGTCACCAGTGCGACGACAACGGCTAAGGCAAAAGATTGCCTAGGTGCAGGTCGTGTGGGCATGTTGTCCCCGTCAATGTAGATTGAGGGCTTATTGACTCATGCCCGGCAATGTTGACCTATAGGAGATCTCCCCAGATAAGTTCGGGTCACGAGACCCGATGAAACATGAGGTAAATTCACTATAAGCACACGGGAAGATTGCCCGACAGTTGCGTTGAATACTCTCGTAGACTTCGGTGACAAATACGCAGTCACAGCGTCCTCCTCGCGGCTCCTGCTGCCAGCGCCGCGATAAACGAGCCGAGCCCGCACACAGTGAGTCCGACATCAGACAATTCGAACCGACCGCAATCGGCACATGAGACGCGTGTGGTCGATCTCAAAACGCGCTTATTGCTGCGTGTCACGTTGTTCGCTCTCGTCGTGACCGTGGTGTCGGCACTTGCGGCCTTTCACGTAGCAAAGACGCGGATAGACGAACACATTGTTGAGTCCGGTAGCGCGTTGGTGGATTTAGTCAGCAGTGAAGCGACGCGCCCGCAAGGCTCCTTTCAGTTCAGTCTGGATAGGATCGAAGGCCTTGACCTCAAGTCGATTGCGCGTATTGCCAAGATTCTCGGTGCCTGTGTCGAGGTCAAGGACATCTACAACCATACAACCGTGCAACGCTGTTTTGGTGACCAAGGCGGAGCGCCCAATTTCGTCGAATGGGCGCTCTCACGTATCGTTGGCGATGCAACGCGGTACACGGGCGTGATCGACGGCGGACCCGGCGTTGTCATTGGCGAGCTCGTGGCGACGCCCAATTTTGAGCATGAAGCGATAGCAGTCTGGGATCAGCTGCAGATCATTGGCGCCGCCACATTGAGCATTCTGGTGTTGAATTTCATTGTCTATCAGCCTGTCCGTCAGGCGCTGCGCCCGTCAGACAGGATTATCGAAACCTTAACCCGACTGGAGTCGGGAGACCTTCGGGCAAGAATGCCTCGACCGCAGTTGCGGGAGCTACGACATATCGCCATCGGATTCGACCACTTGGCGGATCGGCTCCAGCAGACCCTTAATGAACGACAGAGAATTGCTCAGCGCCTTATCACCGTGCGGGAGGAAGAGCGTCGCTACTTGTCTCGGGAGTTGCACGATGAGTTCGGTCAATTGCTCACCTCAATTACCGCAGATTCCGCTTATTTGTCGACAAAACTCACGGGAACTCGGGACGACTTACTGCCCGCGGTCACGTCCATTCGATCGGTGACCACCCAGATGATGGAGAGCCTCCAGGGGATCTTGGCGCAACTGAGACCTCAGGGCCTGGACGAGTTTGGACTGGAAGCGGGCTTGTCCCACCTCATTGACGGATGGAGAGATCGAACAAATAACTGCCACTTCGTGCTGACGATTGCAGGTGACTTTGATGACCTGCCGGACGATCTGTCTGTGAGCCTTTATCGCATTGTTCAGGAAGCCGTCACGAATGCGGTACGTCACGGCTCACCACAAAACATCGCGGTACATCTGGTTCGAAGCGAAACAGACATTTCCGTTATTGTGATTGACGATGGCTCGGGGAAGGACTCTGCGTCCCAGCGCAGCGGCTTCGGCCTGTTAGGTATGGAAGAACGGGTTGCGGCGTTAGGCGGCAAACTGACATTCGAAGCCCGTAGGCCACAGGGCGTTAGGATCAAGGCAATTTTCAACTTGGTTGTTTCAGGTTTGTTTGAACATGAATGAGAAGCTGCGCCTCTTGCTGGTTGATGACCATGCTGTGGTTCGGAATGGGTATAGACGCCTTCTCGAGTCCCAGGAAGACCTGACTGTTGTTGGCGAGGCGGCCTCTGCACGCGAGGCCTTGGATCGTCAGCGCGAGTACTTACCAGACCTGATTGTGCTGGACATCAGCTTGCCCGACATCGGTGGTGTCGAGCTCATCGGACGGCTTGTCCAACGGGATCCGGGCTGCCGAATTCTGGTCTTCAGCATGCATCGCGACCCCATCTTTGCGACCCAATACCTGCGCGCCGGTGCGATTGGGTACGTGACCAAGAGTAGCCAACCAGAGGTGATGATCGACGCCATTTATCGGGTCGCCGCCAAACAGCAAGTTATCAGTCCCGATATTTCCTCCGATCTGGCGTTATCTCTTGTAAACGGGGCGAGTGGCCCGGTCGAAAGGTTATCACCACGTGAATTTGAGATATTGCAATTGCTGCTGGACGGGTGCGAGTCGAAAGAAATCGCAAGCCGACTCTCCATTTCAAGCAAGACGGTGCAGAACTATCACTATCAGATCAAGTTAAAATTGGGTGTCAAAAGTGACATTGAGATGATGAAATCGGCTATCAGGCTTGGGCTGTTTAAACCTTATTGATCCAGACAGAAGCTCTGTGCTTGTGCGCTAAGCAACTGACCTCAGGGAAAAATAGCTTTGGTAGTGAGATTGCTTCGAATATCAGTGCCGGGATTCTGGAGCAAAGGCTCGAGTCCCAGCTCTTGGCAACAATTCTACATTCGGCCCGGCTGTTGGGCGAAATTAAGGAGGCTCTGGCAGAGCGCTTGCTCAACGTTGATTTGCGGATTTACGGGGCCTGTCAGATTTTCTGTGTGTGAGCAATGTGAGTTGCTCAGTCATCGAGTTTAAATCTATCACCAAATTGAATCGCAAACTGCGCCTTTGCCGACGCCCAGGCGATCGGCGGGTTCTTCCATTTAGCGGTAATGTTGCGTAACGCCAGCCAGATCAGCTTACTGGCAGCCTCGTCGTTCGGGAAATGCCCCTTGTTCCGGGTGCTTTTACGCACATCGCTGTGCAAGCTTTCAATGGCGTTGGTCATGTAAATGACCTTGCGTACCGGGGCTGAGAACGCAAAGAACAGGATGACATGCGCCCAATTGCGTAGCCAGCTCTGGGCCACGATCGGGAACCGCTCACCCCAGGGCCCTTGCTCAAACTCACTAAGTGCCCGCTCTGCGGCCTCGGCATGGTCGGCCTGAGAGATCGGCTTGAGCGCGACCGCTAGCGCTTTGCCCTCTTTCCACAAGTCCAGCTGGAGAAAGTTGTGGATCAGATGAACAATACAAGCCTCCAGAAGCGTGTCGGGGAACACGGCCGTGATCGCGTCGGGAAAGCCTTTGAGACCATCGAACACGCCAATCAGGACGTCACGACGCCACGCGCCTTCAGTTCGTTCATCACCCGCAGCCAAAACTTCACACCCTTGGTCTGTTCGATCCACAGCCCCAACACCTCTTTGTGCCCCGAGCAGCGCACGCCGATCGCCAGATTCACCGCTTTGTTGCGCACCAGCCCCTCATCGCGGATCTTCACCCGCAGCGCATCGAAAAACACGATCGCATAGGTCGACTCCAGCGGCCGGGACTGCCAGGCATGCACTTCATCAATCACCGAAGCGGTCACGGCAGACACCAGATCCGGTGAGATCGTCACGCCGTAAAGCTCGCCGACATGGGCCTGGATATCCCGGGTGCTCATGCCCCGCGCGTAGAGGGCGCTTATGCAGCTGTGCCGTTGCACGCTGTTCAGCTGTTCCAACCGCCGCTCCTCGAACAGCACCGCCCTGCTCTCCTGCATCGCGGTGCGTTTCGGGATCCCGTAATCGTCATTGCTCCGGTGCACGAGATCCGGCTGGTTGATCTTCTCGGCCTAGCCAGTGCAAATGGCCCATCCAGTATTTCAGGGTGCCGCCTGGGGCGACTTGCTTCTCCTTCCAGTTGTCCACCAGCCAGTTGCTCTGCGTCGAGAATACTCCCTCGGAGTTACGAGCGCAGATGTGCTAAAGGAAATCAACCACCTATCAAATGTTGCATCGCAGCATTTTGACTGCTACGCTTTGACTTGCACTGACCCGATATATATGGAGGCCATAGCTATGGCTACAGCGACATCTGATCTACCGAAAACGGCAGACATGCTTGCAGCGATGAGAGCTCTGAACGAACTGACGCTCAGCAACGCTGAGACAATGATCAAACTGCAGTCCAGCAGCTATGAGAAATATTCGACACTGGCACTGGACGCCCTGCAGGAAGCGGCATCGGTAAGTGATTTCGAAGGTTCCAAATCCTTCCTCACTAAGCAAGGCGAGCTCAGCAAAAGGATCGCGGCGGATTTGACTGGCGATATGGAAACCTATGCAGACTTGGGTAACCGCTACCTAGCGGAAGTTCAGAAGATCATGTCCGCCAGCATGGGCACGTACGGGGCAGCAGAACCCGCCTGAGAGCTGCCCATAGCGCTTTCACCCGGTAAAAAAGATCCCGGCTCTATTGTCGCCGGGACTCTATATTCCACGAACTGCTCATCGCACGTACCCGGTGCGACCTTCAAGTGGTAAAGAAGGTGCTGCTCGATGGACAAGATCAGGGTGTGGATTGCGTTCGCGTCGAGCTGAGACGAACGTACAATCGGCCTGACCTGTACGGTGATGAAACTAAGGTCGCTCCACGCGAAACGCCGCGTTTGCGCCCCAAGTTGCCACGGTCAGACTGCCGTCGGGCGCCAGAGCGAGTCCCACTGGACTACTCAGTCCGTCCGCGATCACCGTGCGTTGCCCGTCGCGGTCCACGCGGCTGACGGTCGTACCACCGTAGTCCACGACATAGGCCGAGTCAGCGTCGGCTCCCACGATACCGGGACCGGGGCTGCCCAGCTCCGTGTTGATGGTTCGCGCGTTCGCACTACCGGATACCAATGAAATCCCACCTGCGATATTACTCACCAGAAGATCGCCATCAGGCAGTTCGACAGCGCCGACCGGTGTTTGAAGCCCTTCGGCAACGACCTCCATCTTCCCGTCAGGGTGAGCTGCCAAAATCTGATGGGTTTGCCGGTTAGCGATCAGCAGACGTCCCTGCGCATCAAACGACAATCCTGCAGGCGTCGCCAGCCCTCGGACGAAGACACTACGATCGCCGTTGGGCGTAAAACGCCAGACCAGATCCTCACTGTAGGACGCCACATAGATATCCCCAGCTGACGAGATCGCCAGGCCTGAGGGGCCACGCAGGCCTTCGGCAAAGACACTGCGCTCACCATTTGCAGTGAAACGCAACACCGTACCCGCCGACCAGTTAGCGACATAGAGATTGCCCCTGGTGTCATAGGCCATGCCGACAGGAGAACTCAAACCGTCATGAAGACGCTCGGGCGGTTGCGATATCGCCCTCTGCACGACAGGTGTCGCGTGCGCGTAGTCAAATGCGTTGGACGCCAAAACACCGGTTGCGGTGATCGCCAATACCACACTCCTTATCGACGTTTTCATTGCCTCTCTCCCTGTGTAAACACATCTTTGGCCACTGACAGACCATTCAGTGCAGCGGGAAATCCCGCATAAACGGCCATCTGCATAATGGTTTCAATTACCTCCTCGCGACTGACGCCAACATTGATTGCGCCCTGGATGTGCACCTTGAGTTGGGGCGCACAATTGCCCAGTGCGGTAAGTGCGGCCACCACGGCAATCTCCCGGCTTTTGAGATCCAGACCCGGTCTGGTGTAGATGTCCCCGAAGGGGAACTCGATCAGGTAGCGCGCAAAGTCCGGCGCAATGCCGTCCAGACTCTCCAGCACACGTTCTCCGGCCTCACCGTCGATCTCTCTTAGTTTGGCAAGCCCACGTTCATAGCGATTTTCCAGGATCATCGGTTTCTCTCTCATCAGTGTGTGAGTCCGACGCGTGGGACTGCTCGAGCGAGCGGTAATACGCAATCTTTGCCTGCAACACATCCACGGATTTCTGCATCGCCTCAATTGACGTAAGCACGTCGGCCAGATGTTCTTCCAGCATCTGTCGACGGTCCTGTGCCGTTGCGTCCCCAGCGCCGCGTAGTTTTGCGAACGCCTGCATCTTGCCGATGGGCATATTGGTCGCTCGCAATCGCAGCAGGAATTCGATCCAGGCCATGTCTGATGTCGCGTAGCGCCGCTGCCCGCCGGGTGCCCGGCCAATCGGCGCAATCAGGCCAATGCGCTCGTAGTAGCGCAGTGTGTGGGCCGATAAGCCCGTACGCTTAGCGACGTCATCAATGGTCAGATAGGATTCCATGGGCTCAGCCTAAAAGTTAGAGCGCGCTCTAAGTCAAGCGCGTCGATTTGTAAAAGTAAGGGATCGACGATTACCGACTCGGCTGCCGTAGAGACCGATCAAAGCCATACACCACGGTCCTTGACTTGGCTTACCGCGCTTGCGCGTGCCACCAAAGCAATGCTGATGATTCTCTGGACCGAATGAAGGGGTTCTTACCCGTGACATACGCTTCCCAATCATCACAGTGACGCTCAGCCAGAGCGCGCTTGAGGTTCAAGTATTGTGGTGACTTGAGCGGGTGCGCACAGGTAGCCTCGAAATACCAGATGGCGAACGGCCTCGACAGAGCCTTCAACAAAGGCAGGTACCTGATACTGGCGGACGCCCTGGTTGTCGTCTTTGCGAACATAGCGCCGGCACGCAATACCGAATTCTCCCAATGCTTCGAAGCCGAGAGCCACAAGCGCGACAGATCGCTTGTCCAGCGCATCCAACGAGCCGACCTAGACAAGGATATCGATAATGGGCTTGGCCCAGATAGCTGGAATCGATGTGCTACCGATGTGATGGATTGTCGCCGCCCAAAAGTAAATGCATATGCAAATAGTTTGACAGCTTCACATGCCTTGATTAAAATGCATGCACATGCATATAAAGGCGATTTACATGGCATCCATCACTCTCTATTCAGACTACGTTTGCCCTTTCTGCCTATTGGCGGAACAGGTGCTATCCGACGCGATCGCAGGCCGCGACGTCGATATTACGTGGCGCCCGTTCGAACTGCGTCCGTCACCGGAGCCGACGTTGAGGCCGGAGGACCCCTACCTTCCGTCGATCTGGCAGCGATCTGTCTATCCCCTGGCCCAGCGTCTCGGGGTGCCAATCGAGTTACCTTCGATTTCACCACAGCCGCACACGGCCAAGGCATTTGAGCTACTGGCGATGGCTCAAGACCAGAGCTTGGATCATGCCTACTCCACGCGCGTCCTGCGCGCCTTCTTCCAGGAAGACCAAGACATTGGCAAGCCTGAAATTCTGATCAGGCTTGCCGCCGAGGTCGGTCTTGACCCTGACGAAGCCCGCCTGGCACTGGCGAACGGAGCCTATGCCCAGCGTCACCAAGAGGCTCTGCGCCATGCCCGCGAAGACATGCAGATCACGTCCGTTCCCACCATCGTCGTTGGCGAACAAGTGTTTCGCGGCACGCCACCTGTGGACGCTCTCAAGTACGCTATCGATCAGCTCCAAAACAGATAGACGGACGCTTTTCTAACGGTATCACCGCACGCCTGAACGCGTGCTTCTCAACCCATAACCCAACCGCCCATCGGGGCCCATTAACGAAAGGAACCTTCTTCATGAGTTGGCTATATCTGAGCACCGCCGTGGTTTTTGAAATCGCGGTGGCCATTTCTGCAGGAAACGCAAAAGGCTTTACCCGTTTTGGCTGGACAGCCGCCACGCTGGTGAGTGGGGCAATCGCCACCTATTTTCTCAGTCTCGCCCTACTGACCTTCGATGTTGGCGTTGGCTATGCCATTTGGACATCCGTTGCTGGCGTCGGAATCGTCATCCTCGGTGCGTTGTTCTTCGGGCAGCGATTGGACTTGAGCAAGCTCTTCGGAATCGCACTAGTCATTGGCGGCGTCGTGGGCTTACGTCTCAGCGGCGCGGCGTGAAGGCCGCGGACCATCACTTCACTCACCCTCAGCTGACAAACAAAGGTGTCCGACATGACAACTATCAGTAAAACGAATACAAGTAATGCCCGAGCATGGGTCATGCTGCTGCTTGCCAGCGCCTTCGAGGTCGGCTATGCCCTCAGCGTAGGAGGTAGCCAGGCATTCACGGAGCTTGGTTGGTCGATGTCCGCAGGGGTGTTCTTCCTGCTGACGTTGTACTTTCTCAGTGCAGCCCTGAAAACCATCGACGTGGGGATCGGCTACGCCGTTTGGGCGGGCATTGGCTCTGTAGGCGCGGCCGCGTTAGGCAGCCTGTTGCTCGATCAGCCGCTGACGCTCGCCCAAGCATTCTGGCTTGCGGTCATCATTGGCGGTGTCGTCTGGTTGAAGCTCGCGGACAGCGCGAAGCTCCGCGTCCAGAAAAGCGGAGTATCCGCATAATGGCCGACAACCCCTCTGCACGCCTCATGCAGCGCATGAAGGACGCCGTGGCCTACTCGACAGAGCACGTTCACGGAGGCGGAACTCCCTTTTCGGCCTTCGTCGTCGATATACACGGCACGATTTTCGGCCGCGGCGTTAACCGCGTCCGGGAGCATCACGACCCGTCCGCCCACGCGGAAGTCGAGGCCATCCGGGATGCATGCCGTGCAGCAGGGATGTCGCATCTTTCCGGCATGATACTGATGGCGTCGGGAGAGCCATGCGCCATGTGCTATCTGAGCGCGCTCTATGCGGGTATCGAACAGGTGTATTTCGCCGTTGATCGGAACGAGGCCGCCGCACACGGATTCGACTATCGCGGCACTTACTCGCTGCTCGCCCATGATCCTTTGGTCTGGAAGTCTCCCGCCTCACGCAAGTTGTCGGTGCCAGAAGGCATGCAGCCGTTTCTGGCGTTTCGATCCCGAGTGCGCGCGCATAGGGCGGAATCTCATGAGCTACTTGCAGAAGCATATCTGTGAGAAAATGCCCCACCGATCGTTCAAGAGGGAGTGCGTGTCAGCAATGTCAAAGAGAAGCGAAATTTGGCTCAAGCTGATTCAAATCGTCTCCAACGTCGAGGCCGACTTGGGCAGAGTCTTACAAGCCCAACATGGGATTGGCCTGTCAGAATACCGGGCACTGGACATCTTAGCGCGCTCTCAGGATTCCGAACTGCGAATGCAGGAGTTGGCTACCCATCTGCGTTTGAACCAAAGCTCGGTTTCTCGGATGGTCGAGCGGCTGGAGCGCGCCGAACTGACCATCCGAGACCTCTGCCCGCACGACAAACGCGGAGTGTATACGGTGCTGACTGAGAAGGGGCGTGCGCGCCTGGAAAGTGCTCAACCGGACTACGAGAAAGCACTGGAAGCAGCACTCGCCGAGCATGGCGGTGAAAAGTTGCTGGAGATACAAGGATCAAAGGTGAAGTAAGCCATGCTCTTAGTTTCCCAGACTGTCCAGATTTAGTGCCAGAAGTGGACCCCATATCCTGGACAGCTCACTCGCACCTTCCAGTTTTAAGCGGCCTGCCTGTTCGCTGATTGAAAATAGACCGTATCCGGTGTTTGCCTGCCCAGTGACTGGTGCCGGCGCCGGCTGTTGTAATGGGTGAAATAACCCAGCGAGCGGCGAGCCTCTCTCACATCGGTATAGGCCTTCAAGTATACCTCTTCGTATTTGACGCTGCGCCAGAGGCGTTCGACGAACACGTTGTCTAACCAACGTCCTTTCCCATCCATGCTAATACGGATGTGATGGCGTTTGAGCACCCCAGTAAACTCTTCACTGGTAAACTGGCAACCCTGATCTGTGTTGAATATCCCTGGGCAGCCGTAGCGGTCAACAGCCTCTTCCAAAGCTTCTGTGCAAAAGTGCGTATCCAGCGTCGTCGATAGGCGCCAGCTCAGCACCTTTCGCGAAGACCAATCCATAATCGCCACCAGATAAACAAACCCGCGAGCCATGGGAATGTAGCTGATATCGGCTGCCCAGACCTGATTGGGCTGGCTAATATCCATTCCCTTCAGCAGGTACGGATACACTTTGTGTTGCTGGTTGCGCTGACTGGTATTGGCCTTTGGATAGAGCGCCTCAAGTCCCATTATGCCCATCAGGCGCTGGATCCGCTTGCGGTTGACCACCCACCCCTGCTCATCAAACAGCCAGTCTTTGATTCGCCGTGAGCCATAGTAGGGCAGCTCAAGGTGGCAACGGTCAATCAATGCCATGAGCTTCAGATCGTCGTCACTAACTGGGACAGGCATGTAGTAGTAAGAAGAGCGCGGCACATCCAGCAATTGACACTGGCGCACAAGGGGCAGCGGCTCATCCGGATTCACCATTTTTTTCCTCTGGGCCCGTGAATCTTTTCCAGCCCGCGTTCTAAAAAATCGTTCTCCATGGTCAACTGACCAATCTTGGCAGGCAGCTCCTGCACGGTCTTCTCATTACTCTCAGAGGCTTGTTGAGCTTGGCTGAACACATCGCCAGCGTTATCCAGCAACTGCCTCTTCCACTGGTTGATTTGGGTCGCCTGCACTTCGAACTTCTTCACCATCTCCGCCATGGTCATTTCGCCTTTGATTGCCGTCAAAGCAACCTGGGCTTTAAACTCGGGTTTGTGCAATCGTCTCTTCCTTCTCATGGATTCTCTCCAGATTAATGAAGGAAGGCGCCAGTGTCATCCTGTTACTGTCCAGTCCTTGGGGTCCACTTCTCTATGCACCCGGTTTCGTGCACATTGATTTGAAGTTTCTCCCACAGCTGCCAGGGCAGAAGAAGCGGCGCTATCTGTATGTTGCTATCGACCGCGCTTCACGCTGGGTTTTCCATCAAACACGACCTGACAAAACGGCAGCCAGCGCACGGCGATTTCTGCGCGATCTGGCCAAAGCGGCCCCCTTCAGGATCACGAAAATTCTGACCGACAACGGCAAGGAGTTCACGGATCGGCTATTTCGACCAGGGCGGCAATACAAGCCCAGTGGCCATCATGAGTTTGACCAGCTGTGCGCCGCGCTCGATATCGAGCATCGGTTGATCAAGCCACGTCATCCATAGACCAACGGCATGGTTGAACGCTTCAACGGGCGCATAGCCGAGTTACTCAAAGGGCGTCTATTCGATAGCGAAGCCCATCTCGAAGGGCTGTTGACGGACTACCGCCAGGCCTACAAGCACGTCATACCCGAGCGGGCGCTAAACCATAAGACGCCAATACAGGTGCTCAGAGAGTGGCAAGAAAAATCCCCTGAGCTTTTTCATAAGAAAGTATGTGATCATGCGGATCGTGACAGTTAATTGGATTTGCAAAGGCGGAGCGCTTGCTTTCCCGATTTTGCGATAATTACACGCTTTTTACTTTTAAGCGCATTGAGTTTATCCATGATCACAGGTTTTGAACTTTCTGGATATTCCCATAGAAACTTGACAAATTCGATATTAAACCTCTCGCCACAACCATCGGCTAAATATTGACGCTTAGCACTTAAAATTGTTCTCTTTAGCGCTCTATAGATACAAGTATAGCGGTTTACATCCAAGAATATTACTGTATCACAAGCTTCAATCCTTATATCAATTGTGCTCTGATAATTACCATCGATAATCCAATACTCGCCATCACAGATACCCTCCTGGATTTTTATCCAGTCTTTTTTTGGAGTTTTAACCCAATTTGTTTTCCAATATAGCTGATCGAGATGATGAACAGGCAAGTTCAATTCTTTACCTAACAAAGCCGAGAATGTGGATTTGCCCGAACCCCCGGAACCAATGACTGCTATTCTTTTCATCTTACCTACCTCGTCGTCAATCCAACGCCCCCATCAAGCGCCGCGAAGACGGTCGCTTGGATGGGCTTGTTAAATGGCACACTGCACAGTGCCTTTGTGTATTTATTGTAGGCAGCTGCGTTGTAATTGCTGGAATGATAATTCATGAAACCATGTAGGAAACTGGAGTGATGAATTTCGACATTCTCTTTCTGTTTCAGTGACTGTATAACCTCTGAAACAGAAAAATGTAATTCGGTTTGTGGAAATACCAAACAAATGGGAAATAAAGGTTCTATATCTGTGTAGTAGCGTATTTGTGAGCCGTAGAATAATGCAGCCCCAATTACGTTGTTTAGATTTTGCTCATGAGATAATTTCCAGATGGCTGATGCACCCGCACTGAAACCCAGTAGAGTTACATGGTCAGTCGAAGCTTTAATTCTATTGTATAATTTATCAGCATATACATCGAGTCCAACCTCTGTCGTGAAGTACGAATAAGCATCATCTTCACAATCGAACCCCATTATATCAGAGTTGTATGGATCAAAAATCTCCACTTGCCCTGAAAATTCAAAGGCGAATGATTCTAATGCTGCTGTTCTACCGAAAATGTCTGAAACTATGA
>PABJ01000005.1 GCA_002699105.1 Ectothiorhodospiraceae bacterium
AGCCCGAGAAGCAGCAGTTCGCCCGCGGCGAGACGCCGCGGGCGCAGTTCACTCAACCATAAACCCACTTAGCGTAGCCTTCTGCTATACGAAGTGGGAGGCGTCGACTGTAAAAAAAAAAAACCGTGTTTCGCGAAGGCAGAAATTGTGTCCAATACAATTCCCGACCGTATCGCCACGCCCATTCATTAGGTGCGGAAACCCCGTCCATTGTGGACTCGCAAAAATGAACTCGTCAGTCCGATAGCTCACATGGATTGCCAGCAAGTCAGTCGAACTCGCAATAATCTCCAGTTGGCTCTCTTCTAGTGAATGCCCCCACGCCATTGAAGGCCGATGGACTCTCCTCTGGAGATGGGTCGTCACACCAATAATCGAAACCATCATCGTAACATTCGCACTGATAAACGTAGTTACAAAACTCTGGAATGGGGTTGGTCAATTCTTCCTGGCCATCTTCACTAGATTCCAGGTAATGGTCATGAGCTGGTTGAATTCGTCCATAAGCGCGATTAGGCCCCCCCAGAACGTCGTTACACGCGAAAACTTGGCCGCCGAGATAGTCACATTTATGGGTCGGACAGTAAATAGGACTTTGCCCACAAGTTACAAGCGAAGGGATGTAGCATATCTCCTCCCCCCCTCGGATCATCCGCATTTCAGCTGCAGACAGCGTCTGCACATTCTGCATGCCAGAATACACTCCGTGACCAACGACACACAGCAACCCAGTGACCGATGCCACTAGTAGCGCTCTTCTCATAATGCTACTCCTCTGATTGTGAAAACAGCCGAAAGTATTTATGGACAGCGATCACGACTAGTGAAACCGCAGCCCACACCCAAGGTTTCCAGAGAGCTGAATCTATCTGTGTAACAGCCTTAGTGGGATGGGGAATTGGGTGCGGCGCTGTGAGAAGCACTGCGCCGGACCTTCTTGTGGCAAGTTCCGCATTGCTAATGAGTGCTTCGCGCCCCGGCCCAAACCAGACACGCGCATGATTCCGTTCCTCACAAGGAAGTTGGACAACGTAGTGACCTCCATTCTCGCTCGACTCGTGCAAATGAAGGATAACGGGGTGCCGCCATTCAATCCTCATGTCACTTCCAATCCAAATCGAAGCCGTTGAGACTCCACGTTTTTGTAAACAATCACTCAAATCTAACATGGAAGCCCCTACTTGAGCACTATTCGTCTCACAATCTTGTACAATACTAATTAGCTCTCCTTCCCGACCGCACTCCTGCAATACCTTCAAGACTGCTAAAGGACCGCACAATTGATCCGAATTGTTGTTGGTCGAAAATGCGCGCGTCGGCGACTCGCCCGCTCCCTCGACGTATGGCGCATTGAATAGCAGCATCGCCAGGAGAATCGCTTGCAATTGCAGCGTCCGTATTGGAGTCATTTTCCGCTTCTTATCGAGGTTCATGAACTATTGCTATTACAGGAAGCATTACTGGCTCAACCGAGAGCCCAGGCACGGTCAGCATTATTCTTCCGCGGGTGACCCCCAATTCCGCAGCGTTGAACTGCAACTCAACTGCAATGCTCGAGGTTGAGAGATGATTTACGGTGACGTCCAGTTCGTCTCCCAAGTTGTGCTCATACTCCACCAGCCTGAGATCTTGATGAGAACGCGGATCTCGTAGCGACAAAGTAACGGTTTCCTGGCTCGATTGCCCAAGGGTCACATCATCAAAGAAGATCGCGCGGCGGGACATCACAATCGGCGATGCAACTATCACCTTGACAGGTAATGTGTAGGTTTCTGCATTCGCTGGCAATGCACTAATCGCAATGTGTGCATTAGCACTTCCAGCAGACACATGCTTTAGATCGCCGATGATATCGATCAGCCAACTCTGTCGCGGAGGCGCTTCGGGTGAGACCTCCAAAGGCGAGACCGGCTCAACAATGGCCGAGAGCCACGCTTCCGATGAGTCTACCGCGAGATCTGACCAGTCAGAATCGCTATAGTTAGCAATCGAAATTCTCGTAGACGGACTCTCTTCAGGACTTAGCACATTCCATTCAAGGACTGTGTGACTACAAACGAGTGGAGCCCGAACATGCGCGGACACTTCTAGCCGCAGAGGATCTCGCTCTCCAGCAAAATACACCAGAACGCTTTTAGAATAGTCTCCGCTCTGGGCACTTGCCCGATACTCGACATCGACATACTCAACTCCACCTGGACTAATTGAGTCCCACTCAATGGTGGGCACAGTGCAAGAGCACGACACTCCGAGTTTGTCTAACCGCCTGGACGTGTCAGTTGTATTGTGAATGGCAAACCGAGGATTATGAATAGTCCCGGGTTGTATTATGCCGAGATGGTGTGAAAGGCGGCTTGATGCAGAATTCAGACCAGACTCTCTTGTCGAAGAATGTTCTAAGCCACTATCGACAGACAATGAGTCAATCGCATCGCTGGTTTCTGCATCGCCATTCTGCGGAGCATATGAGCACCCAAAAGACTCGAAGAGACAAAAGAGACAAACGGGAAACGCAACAACAAATGCTTTGTGCAGAAAGAGGCGAGAGGCACCAGCCCCTGCTGCTTGCCCACTATTCGCCTCCAGATTGCGGCATTTTGTCGAACGATGATAAGACATGAAGCACCCACTAATAAATGCCGGTCAGCGTTTTCGTGTCAACGATACTACCTGGGCACGGTGGAGGACGCGAAAACCATGCCCGCTACCTTCTCCGAGAGGCAGCAGAAGGGTCAAGAAGTGGCGGGTGCTTGGGAGATGCAATACAAGTGTATCCAACCATCTCTCTTGATGCTTCTACCTGCAAGTGAGGCCAGCTGCCAGGTGAGGCAGCGTAGCTCGCGAGTGAGACGATCTCCCAAGATGCGGCAACCTGGCTGGTTGCTGTGCCCAATAACAACGGGGCAAGCGACGGGTATTGAGTGACAACAAATACCTGCGCTGGATTGACGTTCTGCGATTGCATCCAACTCCTGACGAGCAACAGATCCTGCCCCCAGTCCAAATTGCTCCCCAGGAGGTGCTTTTCTCCGTGTTGAGGCCCTCCTGCCAGTTCGTTGAAATAGGCTAGCTCGTGGGGAAAAGCCCGAAGAGTGCTGACCATAGTGGCCAAGAGCGAAAGACTCACCAATATTCGACAGAGTAGATACACTACCAATGCTCCAGCCGAATGAATGACGAATTTGAGTCCGGAAGAGGAGACGGACTGTATATATATTGCCTGATTCTGGCGGGTCATGAATGAGTAGTCAAGCGATAGCTCGGTTTTTCTCGGAATTCCGTGGGTCAGGTTTCTGGCAGGAGGTCGAGTTTGCCGCACTAGAGCATTTTCGTTTTTAGAATGCCCTGTATCCGCAGCTGTGGAAGTAGTTGAGGCATTCTGTCGGGGAGTACGCATCCATCCGTTGCCGATCCGATCCCAGAGTGCTTCTCTCGTGCGTTCGCCGTGCTGACGAAGAAGCCCTTTGAGTTTGGCAAAGACCTTCTCGATTGGATTCAGATCCGGTGAATAGGGAGGCAGGTAGAACACCTCGGCTCCGGCAGTGCGAATCCCCTCGACCACTCCGGTCTGCTTGTGGCTGCTCAGGTTGTCCATGACGACGATGTCGCCGACCTGTAATGTCGGGACCAGGAACTGCTGCACGTAGGCCAAGAAGGATTCGCCATTCATGGCGCCATCCAGCACCAGCGGGGCACTCAGGCCGGTGGCTCGCAGGGCTGCCACGAAGGTCGTGGTTTTCCAGTGACCGTGTGGCACATGGCTGATGACTCTCGAGTCCTTCGGTCTCCAGCCGTAGCGACGGATCATCTTGGTGTTTGCCCCGGTTTCATCGAGGAAGACCAGATGTTTGATCGATTTAGACTGCACGAGAATCTCCCACCAGCGGCGTTTCTCACGCACCTCCGGGCGGTGCTGCTCAGCGGCGTGCAGAACTTTTTTTGAGCCGGATTCCCCAGCCTCGCAAGGCCACCCAGAGCGATGACAAAGCGATCTTGAGCTTCAGTTGCGTCTTCAGTTGTTGCAGTGTCAGGCTGGGGTTGGCTTGCATTGCCCGCAGGATCTCCGCCTTGCGAGGTTCCAGCGTGGATTTGCGTCCCTGGCGGCCGCGGACCGGCTCGAGCGATCCTGTCCGCTCCCGGTGGTGCACCAAGCCGTTCACGGTCCGTCTCGCAAATTGATACTTCTCTGCAATCGCCAGTGCGGCCAAACCTCGGTCCCTGTCCGCCAGAATCCGCTGGCGAAGATCAATCGACAACGCTTTTCCCATGAGAGTCCTCCTTGACCGAAGACCCGCAATAACACATGCCCTCTTGTCAGGGCAAACCATTTACGAAAATGCTCTAGCACAGAATGCGGGTTCGGTAGTTCTCGAAGTTCCGGAAGCCACGGGCGGCGGATTTCAGGGCCTGGATCAGGCTGTGGAACCCTTCGGCCGGGCCGTTGCTGATGCGGTGGTTGAACCAGCTCAGAATGTTGTCCAGCCCGCCATGGATCATCTCGGCCACCTTCTGAATCGGTTTCAACTGGCACCTCGATGCCCAGCGGTGCCACTTCATAAAGAACGTTTCCGCTCCCCTTGCTATGCGGTACTCCCAGAACCAGCGGAACTGTTCCTTGATGGCCCAGGCTTTCGACGTCTTCAGCTCCGCATCCTTCAGTTCCGAGAACTTCAACCAGTTGGGATCTTTGAGATTCTCGGGATAGAACAACCACAGCTGTCGGTTGCCCGTGAGCGTCTCGTCGCCTGCTTGCTTCAGCTGCTTGTGCTCGGCTCGACGCACCTTGTCGACCGCCTCGTTCGAATGCTTCGAGATATGAAACCGATCGTGCACGATTTCCGCCTCGGGAGCATGCGCATCGACGCTATTTTCGTACGCCTGCCACATGTCCATCGCCACCGCTTCCACATGCTCTTTCTGCTCCCAGGAAAGTGTCTCCCACAGCTCGTTCGCCGCTTGTTCATCTCGTCCGGAAGCCACTTCGAGGACGCGACCGCCGTCGATCTCGGTTATGATCGAGATGTAACTTTGTCCCTTGCCGAAGCTCTTTTCATCCAGTCCGACGTGCTGGACGCCATCCAGTTCCCGCCGCCGCAATCCCCGCTCGACCGCCTTGTTCATGATCCGCTGCGCCGATTCCCAGTTCAGTCGCAGAAAGACGCACGCCTTCTGGAAGCTGCTGGCCGATTGCAACAGCCGAGTGGCAAAGGCTTCGAACATCAACGTGAACCGGCCATGCGGCTCGGCCCACGGCACAGCGACCGTTCTCACCCCACACTCCGGGCATTCGGTCCGAGGAATGCGAGCGGTGAGGATGGTCTCGAACTGCATGGTGTCCAGATGCCGCCACGACCGCTCAGCAGCATGATCCTTCCGCGGCCGCTGCTGCGAGCATTCGGGACAACAGACCAGCTGCGACGGAACGTCCTCAATCCGGATCACCACCCGTTGCGCCTCGAGCGAAAGATCCACATCCACCACCCGCCAGACCGCTCCCAGACCCAGCAAACGACAATAATGCTCTGAAAGTGTTTCCATCCCAGAAGCATCGCATCTTCAGGCGAAACCAGCCACCATCAGAGGGCAAGCCGGCCACGATGTTCCGAGAAGAACCTCGCTGGAACTCGGCAGTAAAACTTCGGCGACTCTTCGACATGAATTTCTCTCCTCACTCGTGATGGTACGCTCTTTTCCGAGCGCCCGCCAAACGTGGGAAAGTCCACATCGCACATGACCTGCGGGCCATGGCCTGGATTGTGAAAGGCCGGGACGAGGATCCCAGCGGCGTCATTCTCGACGGACGCGTGATGCAGTCGACTCCCGAGAGTCGCAAACGGACAGGCTACGATAGGCACAAACGCCGGAAAGGATCGAAGATTCACATTGCGATCGACACGCTGGGACACCTGCTGGCGGTGAAAGTCACTGCGGCCAACCAACAGGAACCTGCTCAGCGGAACTGTGCGAGACCGTCCAGGCGGCCACTGGCGAACGAGTGCAAGTGGCCTACGTCGATCAGGGCTACACTGGAGAAGCCGATGAGGATGCGGCCGCTGAAGAAAGAACTGAACTGCGGGTGGTAAAGCGTGCGAAAGCCAAACGTGGGTTCGCGCTGCTGCCCCGGCGATGAGTGGTGGAGCGGACGTTCTGGCGAGCCAGAGGAAGCCGGTGAAGTTCGCCGGCTAAACAGGGCCCGAATGATTCCTCAATGAACCAGGTTCCAAGATGAACCAACTTGCCGTCACTCCCACCAACACAAAGCTAAAGCCCAGCACTGGCAGGACATAGCGCACGTGTTGGTTAAACTCAAGTTGCGAACTGACCAGCACCAACAGCGTTACAGCCGGCGTCATCAGGACGACGACATCCCTTGGAGCGGGAAAAATGACCCCACCAAGCCCATTGCTAGGTTTGGTCAAAGATGCAATTGCGGTCCTGCTGAGGCGTTGTTGCCACCACTGATAGCAAAGCGTAAAGATGGCTAGCAACAGCAAGAGCTGTAAGCCGTGCGGCGTCTTCACCGCCAATCCATAGAGATAGTAGTACCACCATCCCCCGTTCCTCCATTCCCCCCGTAAATAAGATGGCTGGCCGAAATCTTCGAAGTCCTTTTTCTGCAGGTCGATCCCTCGAAGAAATTGCATCGGCACTGGTGCGGGAACTTCCCCCTGCCAGGAATCCTGGAACCGATTACCCGGTATCCCCGCATTCTCCAGCCCCGTTAGGGCCTTGCTGACAAACTTGAACTCCCTCAGCCGGGTGAAACTGCCATCAAAACCATAGCCGAAGTTCACGACATATAGCGCAACCAGTAGTAGTACTGCCAGTTGCGAAAGCGACCGTTGAAATGTGTGCGGGCATTCGCTGATCCGAAATGACGGGGCTTTCGCTCTGTGGCTTTCCGTACACATCCAAAGTATCCAAAGCAGCGGCCAGAGTCCGAATAAAATAATCCAACTGGTCTTGGACAGCAGTGCCAGCCCCATGACGGCTCCGGCAGCTATAGACCGTCTCCAGGTTGGCCACGTCAGCCACCGCCAGAACAAGTATCCTGACGCCAGGCCAAAGGCACTCGCGGCACAATCGGGAGTGATGAGTTCTCCATGGGCGAGAATATTCGGCTCCAAGCACCAAAGAAACAGCGAAATCAAGCCGGAGAGATTGCTTCCCCAGAGCTCTCGTGACCAAAAGAAGCAGGACAAACCTCCGATCAGGCTGAATGGTATGCAGGCCCACCGGGCAAGTGTGAATAGCCAGATCGAGCGTTCCCCGTTTGCTCTTATGAAGTCGTTCCCCATCTTGAACTCTGGTCGAGCACCGGGAGAGTCATAAAACCCGCTCCAGTCATCGTTGTACCCAGCAAGCATCACCGGCATGGCCGCGACGTAGTGGACCAGAGGCGGGTTGACCCGATAGACTTCGAACCGTCCGAACTCCCAGTGCGTTAACCCAGCGACCAGGTGGCCCGGTTCGTTGAAGGTAGGGCTGTGCCGCGTGGCGGACCACGCCAGCAGTCCGGCATGTGTCGTAAGCAACAACACGACGTAGCCGAACGCTGCTGAACTCAAGTGACGGTGCCACAATGTTTCGGTCATGAAGAGGCTCGCCGTCTTTCGAGGAGGTCTTACTGTGCGATCTTGATATTCCTAATGACGCTTTATGCGGTCAACAAAAAAAAGGGAATCTCTGTGAGAATCTCTGACCTTGCCCCCAACTCTGATCCACTTGGAATGTTAGAGACGGGCAGCATGCTCGTTCGGCGTCCGCCCCCCCAGGGCACTGTGGGGGCGGCAACCATTGTAATCCGCTCTCCACGAATCGAGCTCGGCCTGGGCTTCGGGGAGCGACAGGAACCAGTGTTGGTTCAAACACTCAGTGCGGAACTTCCGTTGAACGATTCAATGAATGCACTGTCCGCGCAAACTGAAGCACCTCAGCTCCGGGGGGCGTCGACAATTTCAACTCGATCTGCGGCTTTGAGTTTCTGAAGTTTGGAGAATGTCTGGTGAGCCAGAAAGGCCACCCGCAACTGATCATCGGCGGGAAGCTTGTTCGTATCGTGAAATCCACTTTCGTCCTTGAAGGTGTGCACCAAATCAGCCAGGTACCAAGAGCCTTTTCTCACCTTCATTGCGCCACAAAACACACTTCAGATTTCCTTGCAGAATAGTGGCTACCGGACCGCTCTTGTTGGTAGATTCGGATTCTTTTGCTGTGGCTTGTACTCGTTTGGGCATGGTTGATCTCCTTATCCTCCCGAATCGCATGCCACGATTCCTGAAAGGAAGTCAACCGGTGATTGAACGAGACTCGAAAGTTCACTCCTCTTTCCACCGCCCTCGATTGCGAACCGAGTTCAGTGCAACTCAGCAGTAGGATTCCCAGCTCAACACTCGACTGGTAAACTCCCCGTCACAGGACTCGTTCGATCCCTCATTCCACCGCAAGGGGTCGCAGCCTGTTCGCGACCACTTACGTCACTCGCAGGCGGTCAAAACCTTGTCTCCAACTTGTCCCTAAAATGAGTGAAAACGGGACAAATCATGGGGACAACGCAAAGCTGTGAGTCGCTGAAACCCAGTGTTTTATGAGGTTTTCTGAGAACTGGGACAGGCATTCAGAGCACTTTGGGAGCAGGAGGTCGCAGGTTCAAATCCTGTCACTCCGACTTTTTCTGAAATGAGCCCTTCGGCGAGAACGTCGAAGGGCTTTCTTATTTCAGGGACGAGAGTTCCGAATCAGCGACTATTCTCAACTCATTGGGTACGGTTCTTTGATGGATCGCGTGAATCTCCCGAACTGCTTTCGGAGTTGGAAGATGCGTGGTTCAAATCCTGTCGCCAATTTGAGGGTAGCCAGATAGACAATGAAACATGGGTTATCGAGGAGGGAGACCGGATCGTCCAAAAGAAGGCCCACGTCGGCATTGACGGCCTCACGGACAGGGAGCGTCTCGTTTATGTGCTATGGCTGGCTGACTACGGAATGCGGAATGGCGGGGATCTGAGTACCGCGAGGGACGTGTTCGGAGACTTCCAGTCAGTCGCACTCCTCTCAGCTTCGAAACTGTCATTGCCGACAACTTGTAATGCGTTCACGCTGGACCCTGACACTTTGCAAGAGCGCTATTTCGATCTGTTCGAGGCCGTCTGCACTGAGATTCGGGGGGCCGAACCGGGCGGACCGCTATTCGCGGATTTGAGCGAGGCCGATCCCGCGGTCGTTGAGACCACCAATGAAGCCAGGAGCACATTCCCGCAGTTCCTGGAAGCCGTATCGAAATCGCGGTTTCCACAAGCGATTTATTTCGTCAAGGTGCCGTTCATCGACAGAAGTGATCTTCGGCAACAGGCTATTTTGCGCACCAC
>PABJ01000006.1 GCA_002699105.1 Ectothiorhodospiraceae bacterium
CGGCAGTCTTCTTGCCGATGCCGGGGATGCTTTTCAGCGCACCGACATTGGATGTGCCGATGTGATCGCGAAGTTCGGCAACCGACGAGCCCGAGAGCACCGCCATTGCTACCTTTGCGCCAACCCCGGAAACCGAGGTCAGCAGCTCGAACATCGCGCGTTCTTCCTCATCGCCGAAACCGTAGAGGTGCATGCTGTCCTCCCGGACGACGAGCCGGGTCGCGAGTTCCACCTCGCTGCCGGGCTTGGGCAGCGCATCGAACGTCTGCAGCGAGATGTGCAGCGCATAGCCCACGCCGTTCACGTCCAGCACCGCATGCATGGGTTGTTTCCGGATCAGTATGCCGCGCAGGAAGTCTATCATCGTACGATTCTATCGGGGTGTTTTGCGAGAAATGAATTCCAGTCGCCGCCGCTCTTCTTCGGCAGGCTCCCCTGCAGCGCATGGCAAAGCGCCAGCGCTATCCCGTCGGCTTCGTCGTCGTGGGCAAACTCCCCTTCGAATGCCAGGAGGTTCTTCACCATGTACTCGATCTGCTGCTTCGCGGCGCCCCCGTTGCCCGTCACGGCACGCTTCACCTCGCGCGGGGAGTACTCGTAGATATCGAGTCCGTGCTGCGCGGCGCAGAGCATTGCCACACCCCGCACGTGACCGAGCTTCAGAGTCGACTGCACGTTTTTATTGTAGAATGCCGTCTCCAGGCTGAACGCATCGGGGGTATGCTCGCGGATGAGTTCATCGAGGCGCTGATGCAGCGCATGGAGGCGTTCGGGGAGGGTTTTGAAGGATTCGAGCATGATCGTCCCGGAGTCGATGCGGGAGAAGGAATTCCCCCGGCAGGCGATAACGCCGTAGCCTGTTCTCCGCGAGCCGGGGTCCACTCCGAGTATAATCATGCCGCCGTTACCCGGCGTTCAGTTTTTCGAGGATGGCGTCGTCGATCTCGAAGTCCGAATAGACTGCCTGCACATCGTCGTGATCTTCCAGCGCATCGGAGAGCTTGATGATCGTCTCCGCCTCGCTATCGCCCACGGCGATCGTATTCTGCGGTATCATCTGCAAGCTGCTTTCCTTGATCTCGATGCCCTGTGCTTCGAGGTTTTTCTTCACGCTGTCGAGATCGGTCGGGCCGGTCACGATCTGGTGCATCTCCTCGCCCGGATCGATGTCCTCAGCGCCGGCTTCGATGGCGACCATCATCAGGTCGTCTTCCGACATGGTGTTCGGTACTTCGATAATTCCCTTGCGGTCGAACTTCCAGGACACCGCGCCGTTCTCTGCCAGGTTGCCGTTGTACTTCGAGAAGATATGACGCACTTCGGCAACCGTGCGGTTCTTGTTATCGGTGATGGTTTCGATAAGGAACGCCACCCCGCCCGGACCGTATCCTTCGTAGGTGTTTTCTTCGTATGCGGCGCCTTCTATTTCGCCCGTGCCGCGCTGGATAGCCCGCTTGATGTTATCGTTGGGCATGTTTCCTTCCTTCGCCTTATCGATGGCAAGGCGCAGGCGCGGATTTGCATCGGCGTCGCCGCCACCGTCGCGCGCTGCAACGGTGATTTCTTTTATTAGCCGACTGAAGAGCTTCCCGCGGGCTGCATCCTTCGCGCCCTTCGCTCTCTTAATGGTCGACCATTTACTATGACCGGACATGTATCCTCCAGTGAATCATTGAATTGTATTTCTCTACTTCAATATCAGAATGCAGGAAGCATCTCCGCAAGCCATAGGCGGAGAAAATATCCTGCGGAACCAGCGGGCTACGAGCTGGCTTCGGAAGCCGCCGCTTTCTGTGCGCTGAGCTGGTTCAAAATTTCGGTATTGGTGCGCTCTTCGTTCGTGATGCGCAGATCCTTGAGTTTGAGCTGCGGGAAGACGTTGCCGTTCCAGTTGTTATCCTCGACCGTAAAGAGGATATCGGCATTCTTCTGCCCGCTTTTGATAAGATCGAGCCGGGAGCCGAGGTTGAATCCGATGCTATCGAAGACGACGCCGTCCTGTCGGAACTTCAGCTTGAGGTGATCCTTTCCGACGATCCGCGGCTGTCCGTATATCTCCACATCGCGCGCGAAGAAGATCGGGCGCATATTGCCCGGTCCGAACGGCGCGAACTGCTTGAGGATCCGGAAGAACCGCGGCGTGATATCCGACAGCCGGAGCATTGCATCGGCCTTGATCTCGTGCTGCAGCATATCGTCGGTGATCATCTCGGCGGAATTCGCCACAAACCGCTCGCGGAACGCTGGTATGTTTTCGATCTCGATCGCCAGCCCTGCAGCGTATTTATGTCCGCCGAACTGCAGCAGCAGATCTTCGCAGCTTTTCAGGGCTTCGTAGATATTGAAGTTGCTGATGCTGCGTGCGGAACCCTTGGCAACGCCGTCCACAGTCGTAAGGAGGACGGTCGGGCGGTAGTATTTTTCCACCAGCCGCGATGCGACAATCCCGATAACGCCGGGATGCCAGTCGTTATCGTGCAGGACGATAGGATCGTCCTCTCCGTCTTTGATGTACTGCTCCGCAACCTCTTGTGCTGCGTTGTAGGTTTCCTCGTCGATAACGCGCCGGTTCCGGTTTTCCTCTTCCAGCACCTGCGCATAGCTGATCGCCTCCCCGTAGTCTTCGGCTGTCAGGAGATCCACGGCACGTGTGGCATCGCCCAGGCGTCCCACGGCATTGATCCGCGGAGCCATAACGAAGACGATCTGCTGGGCGGTGAGATCGCCGAAGGTCAGGTTCGCCGACTCCATCAGCGCCTTTATTCCCGGTCGCGGGTTTTCGTTCAGCAGCTTCAGACCGTAATACACAAGAATGCGGTTTTCCCCGATCATCGGAACGATGTCGGCAGCCGCGGCGATTGCGACAAAGTCGAGGTACTCGTACGGCACCTCCCGCTCGTCGAAATACTCAGCCAGGCCCTGGATAAGCTTGAACCCGACGCCTGCACCCGAGAGGTATTTGAACGGGTACTTACACAGCGGCTTAATCGGATCGAGGACGGCGTATGCGTCCGGGATCTCCTCTGCCGGTTCGTGGTGATCGCAGATAATAACGTCGATGCCCTTTCCCTTGGCGTATTCCACCTGGGAAACGGCTGTGATACCGCAGTCGATCGATACGAGCAGCTTGACGCCCTTTTCAGCCGCATAGTCGATGCTTGGTTCGGAGATACCGTACCCTTCGCTCATCCGGTCGGGAATATAGACCTCGACGTCCAGCCCGATGCGCTTCAGGTACAGGTACAGCAGGCTAGCGCTGTTCGTACCGTCGACATCGTAGTCGCCGAAGACGAGGACTTTTTCGCCTTGCTCACTCGCGTTAATCACCCGCGAAACCGCTTTCTCCATATCGTGCATGAGGAAAGGGTTATGCAGCTGCTGCAGCGAAGGCCGGAAGAACCTCTTCGCGGAATCATAGTCCTCTATCCCGCGGGAGACAAGTATTGACGCTATTATGTCAGGTACATGGATCTCCTCAACCAGCAGACGCACTTTCTCCGGGTCCCCGGGGGGCCGGATGTTCCATCTCGCGTCCATGATTTGTTCCTTTTACTCATTATATAAATCGTAATTTTCATACTTTTTCAAACTCTTAAATCAATACGGCAAGTCCATCTATAAGCCGAATTCTGTACGCCTTGCGGCGCGGCAGCCATTTATCTGGGCGGCGAATCACTTCCCCGCTCGTGCAACCTACCCTGGCGTCTGCCTTCCGCTTGCGCAGCGCGGTATGCGGGCTACATACACCGACGCCTATACGTGGTCTTGCTCCGGGTGGGGTTTACCAAGCACAGCCCGTTACCGGGACTGCCGGTGCGCTCTTACCGCACCATTTCACCCTTACCCGGCTGTACCGAGGCACTGCCGGGCGGTATCTTTTCTGCGGCACTTTCCGTCGCCTTGCGACGCCCGGACGTTATCCGGCACCCTGCCCTGCGGAGTTCGGACTTTCCTCCCCCCGGCGAATGCAGGAAGGCGGCTGCCCGATGGACTTGTCAAAAAACAATTACCGATTTACAGAAGGCCCGTGAACGAGACGACCGTCTCAATCGATGTTAATTTCAGTTGCGATCTCTTCGGAGACCAGGATTCTGCCGCAATGCTCGCACCGGTAAATCGTATCATTCTTCTTGACTTCAAGAATGAGCTGCGGCGGAACGATATTGTAGCAGCCGCTGCATGATTCACGCTTGATCGGAGCGACAGCCGTCTGCTTTGCATCGCGGATGTGATTATAAAGCTCCAGGTCTTCCTTGGTCAAACTCTTGAGCGCGTCCTCGCGTTCTTTCTGGCGCTGTTCTTCTTCTTCGCGCGTCGTGCCCATGATATCGTCGAGTTCGCTTTTCTTGTCGTTCAATAACTCGAGCAACTCATCGCGTTCTTTCTCGACCTCGGCTTTCTTATCCTTGGTCTCGGCCGCATCCTCCACATAGAGCTCCATCTCCTGCTCGTATGCGCTGATGGTATTTTCGGCCATCTCGATCTGATGCGTAAGCGCGTCGTATTCCTTGTTATTCTTGACGTCGAGTTGCTGAGTCTTGTACTTCTCGATTTTGTCGATGAGTTCGAGGGATTCGCGTTCTTTGCGCGCTCTATCGGCGGCGCCGTCCTTCAGGTGCGTATCGAGTGTATCGATCTTTTCCTGAAGTCCTGCCAGCTCTTCTTCCAGCTTGTTGACCGCATCCGGTAAGTCGCCGCGCAGTTCGCGTAATTCATCCAGTTCAGTATCAAGTAATTCAAGCTTGTAGAGAGAACGAAGCTTTTGTTCCAAGACTACTCCTTGCTCTGTTCAATAATATCGGACCGGGTTCGATTCCGATTCCGACGATCGTACTGTTAAATCCGAGTCTCCCGCGCTCAACCGCGCCGTCAAAGCGGCGGCACAGATATCGCGGAACACATGTTCTGTTTCGTAATGGCCTGCGTCGATCAGCACCAACTCGCTGCGGTGCTCTTCGAACGCATGGTAGGTAAGGTCGGCCGTCACAAATGCATCGGCGCCGTTGGCAACAGCGCTATCGATGTAGGACTTGCCCGCCCCTCCGCATACCGCGACCCTTGAAATCTTCTTCGATGGCTCGAACGCGTTCGTGCGCACAGCATCGCAGCCGAGCTTCTCCTTCGCCATCGCGATAAATTCTTCCGCACCGGTGGGTTCCGGGAGATTACCCACAGCGCCGATGCCGTAGTCGGCGGGGGCGTCGTTCAGCGTAATTGTATGCGCTGCAATAAGCTCGCGTCCGAAGATCCCCGTGAGTTCCTTCCGCACTTCCCGCAGCAGCCAGACAGGGAGAATGATCTCGTAGACCATCACATCGTTATCGTAATGCGCCGCCGACCATTGTACGCCGTCCACGCCGTCGAGATATGTGCCGATCCGTTTCGGATCTACTTTCTCAAGATGCGCAACGCACACGAACTTCCTCATCACGCGCTGCGGAGGATCGAGCGAAACGATGTTCTTCAATCCGAACGCGCTTGCAAGGGCATGGTTCACACCGCCGAACGCTGCATCGGCATTGGTATGCATGGCAATAACTGCGATGTCGTTCTTGATCGCAGTCGTGAGCAGGCGGCCTTTGTACGTATCGGATCGGAGATCCTTCTGGGGTGCAAAGATGACAGGATGATGCGCGACGATACAGTTCATGCCAAGCCGAACCGCTTCATCGAGCACGGCCTCGGTGACATCAACGGATACGAGGATGCCGTTCACCTCGTTTTGAGGCGAACCAATGAGCAATCCTACGTTATCTTTATCCCAGGATAATTCGTACGGTGCCCAATTGCGTAAAGCATCGAGTACGTGAGCGACAGTTGTCATTGTAATACGTACTCCTGGCTACCATAACCGGATGCATCCGTGTGTATTGTAGGATTGAGGCAATAAATGCGGGGAAAAACGCGATTGGAAATCCATGCGCGGCTGTCCTTTTTTCTTGATACTAGTGGAGCTGAAGGGAGTCGAACCCTCGACCTCTACAATGCGAATGTAGCGCTCTCCCAACTGAGCTACAGCCCCAGATCAATCGTTTCAATCTACGAAATCGGCTCCCTAAAAACAATACAATGCGGAGACATTTGATGGCAATCAAGGCCGCGGATCGGATACCAGGCTGCACTTGAAGTTTATAAAGAAGCACTTTATATTACAGACGTAATTCGTTGTAACACTTAGCGTTACGAATCGTGTACAGAATCGCTACAATTTGCTCGGCCGTCTTCCTGCTCGCTGCCTGCAGCACTGCTCCGCGGTTCACCACCTCCCCAGCGGCAAGCCGTCCATCCCGAACGCCGGCTGCCAAATCCAGCGAAGCGGAGGTGCCAACCGCAATCAAAGGCGCCCGTGCTGACATTTTGGCGGAAGCCCGGGCATGGTTGGGCACTCCCTACAGGTACGGCGGAAATTCTCGGTCCGGGGTGGATTGCTCAGGATTCGTCACGCAGATATACGCCGATGCCGGCGTCCGGCTCCCCCGCCGCGCCCGCGATATGTACGGCATCGGAACCCCTGTCCAGCGCGGCGAGCTCAAGCCCGGGGACCTCGTATTCTTCAAGAATACGGCGGGGCACGGCATTACGCACGTCGGGATATACCACGGCGAAGAGCGCTTCATCCACGCCTCCACCTCACGCGGTGTAGTCTACTCCTCCCTCACTGAAGCGTATTACGATTCCCACTATGCGGGCGCCAGGAAGGTCCTGCGCTAGTAGAATTTCTTCCGGCGTTTGAGGATCATGTAGGCTTCACTGATCTCCTTCGCCTTTTTCGACGCCGCTTCCTTCTCGGCCTCTCCCTTGTTCGCAACCCTATCCGGATGGTACTGCGCCATGAGATTCTTGTATGCGCGTTTAATGTCATCGGTGCTTGCCTCGGCATGCAGTCCGAGTATCTGCAGGTAAAATGCATTCTCCTTTTCGCCCGGACGGCGTTTGCCTTCATCCTGGCGCGATCGCTCGCTTTGCTGCTCCTTCTGCGCCTGGCTGTAGTCCCAAGATTTTCGCTGGCTTTCGTACGCGCGCTGGCGCTGCTGCTTCTCCTGTTCGCGGCGCAGCATTTCGTCGAAATCCCGAAGCTCTTCCCGCTCCGTCCTGTCGATAAAATCGTTAACCTTGCTGGCGAAGATCCGGTTTATCCTGCGGAATATCTGACTATACGACATGGGCGTTCTATAGCTCCTTCCATTCTAGTAGTGCGGTGACTCTTGCCAGTGCGGCAAGGGCCGCCGTCTCGGCTCGCAAGCGCCGCTCGCCTAATGATACGAACCTGGCAGCGCGCTGTTGCAGCATCATGGTCTCGTCGCCGCTGAAACCACCCTCCGGCCCGATGAACACCACGATCTTCGCGGCTCTCTCGATGTACCCTTGATTGCCTTCTATTGTAAACGTTGGGTCGAGCTGCTCGTCGCAGGAGATGAGCAGGGCACCGGGATAGGCATCCAGCACTTCCTCCAGCGAACGCGGCGGGTGCACCACGGGAAGCACGCAGCGCATGCTTTGCTTCATGGCAGCCAGTGCAATGGACTGCAGCCGGTCGACCTTCGCGCCCTTCTTCACCGTATGGTCGGTCTTCAAGAGCGCGATCTCCGCAGCGCCCAGCTCCGTTGCCTTCTCGACGATCCAGTCCATCTTGCCGGGGTTTTTCAGCAGCCCCTGGGCAAGAATCACCCGCGCGGTCGGCTCGTTGTAATCCGGGTACTCCATCGTTTCACGCAGGATGGTGGCGTCGGCATCGATCCGCATGATTTCAGCCTCGTACATGACGCCTGCCCCCGATGCAATCAGCACCCGCTCTCCGGGCTTCATCCGCATGACGCGGGAAAGATGGTGATGCTCATCGCCTTCCAGCCGAATGCTATCGGCAGTGATATGCTCTTCTTTTGCTACGAATACATCCATCAGAATGACGCCTTTACATCGAAGATAGGCTCGCCTTCTCCGAGATTGTTGAATGCATAATCGAACCGGAACACAAATCCGTAGGGCAGCAGCAGGTGGATCCCTGCCCCGTAGCCCGAGGGCGCTTCATCAAGATTGACGCGCTCGTGCTTGTACCATGTTTTGCCTGCATCGAAAAACGCCGCGGCATACAGCCCGAACCGGAAATTGTTGAACTGCGGAATCGGGATAAACGAAAGCTGCAGGTTCGTCGGCTTGATGATCGGGATGCGGTATTCGAGCGAGAGGCCGAGGATGTTCTGCCCTTCGTACCGGGTACTGAAATGCCCGCGGATACGTTCGCCGAAGCCGAAGAACACATTCTCGTAATCCGGTACCGTCGGGCCGCTCACCACGCGGCTGAAGACGCGCATGCCGAGCGATGTCCCGCTGAACAGCGGACGGTAAATCCGAAGATCGGCGCTGTAGGAGACGTAGTCAACATTATTCCCGATTCCCTTCTTCGTGACACCGACGACGGAATTGATGCCGTTCATCGGGTATTCGATGATATCGCGCGAATCGTGCGAGGCGGCGATGCCGAGCGTGAAGTACCGATCGATGCCGCCATCGGATACGGTGAGCTCTGCTGTCGGATCGGTGACCTCCACATAGTTGTATGCGCCGTGGAGCCAGACGCGCCGGTAATCGTCGAGCCGCTTCCCGAAATTCTGCGAGACAGAGAACCTGAACTCGTCGAATTCAGGCACGGTGCCCCGCGCAAGTTTATTCTTGTTTTCGATTTGCTGGTACTTGACCTCGGAGCCGGTAAAGAAATGCGAATTCCCGAACACCCACGGATTGCTGTACGCCACGCTGACCCAGGGATTATACCCCAGCACGCCGCCGAGGAAGATGTTTTCCGCGCGGCCCCGGAAATTCCTGTGCGTGACACCTGCCCCGTAGTACCACTGCGACCAGTCTCTATCCACGATGCCGACGAGGGGCACGGGGAAGAAATACCAGCGCTCGCTCACATCCACGACCAGCACCGTGCTGTCCATCGGCGGATAGGAGATATCGACGCTGTTGAAGAGGCCCAGGTTGTAGATACGCATCTTGCATTCCAGCAGCTTCTCGAACGAGACCTTATCCCCCACCTGCAGCGTCATCTCGCGAAGGATGATTTCCTCCTGCGTCTGCTCGTTGCCGAAGATGGCGATCCCCGCCACCACCGGCTGATCCTTCGCGGAGGAGTCCGTGCCTTCGGGGAAGTACTTATCGTATTGCGCAGCGGCATCCGGCGGAGCGAACGCAATCGCTCCCGCGAAAAGGATGAGTATGCCGATGCGGGATGTCATATCGTGAGTCTATCTGTTGCGGGTGCTGCCGTGGTTTTTCCCTAAAACCGCCACGAAAACGTTGCCGTCGGTACGGCCTCGTACGCGCCGTAGAATGTGCGCCGCACCTCCACCTGCGAATGGAAATCGAGCCTGTCGTTAAACCGCGCTGCCGACCAGGCCGCGTTCGCCGCTGCCAGCACGTGGTTCAGCACGATGAGGTTGATGAACAAATCCGATGCATTGTAGTAGTCGTTCGCGTCGCCGCGCATATCGCGGTAGTTGCTGAAATTATCCGAGATCTCCCGGTAGTCCTCCACGTCGTTGCCGACGGAAATCTTATCGTCCCAGCCGTAGGTGTACTGATGGTACTTGCCGATGAGCTCGAAGTACTGCTGTTCGCCGTGCATGGGCAGCTTGTGCGAAAACACCGGCACGGCGAGTTCCACCTGGTTCATCTGGTCCCAGTTCACGCGCTGCCAGTGCGGCAGGTTTTCGTTCGGGTTGATTTCGATCTCCACGATCTCGTCGGGGTTATGCTCGAACTTCGTCGCGTTTTCGTTCAGCCAGTTCGCGTACTTCACTGCGCTCCAATGGTCATCCGCGAAGTTCTCGAACTCCACCGTCTTCTCGTCGCCCATGTTCTCGTTGGAGATGCTCAGGTACCAGCCCCCCGCTTCCAGGACGAGGAAGAGGCTCGCCATCGCGTAATTCTCCGCGTAGATATCGCCCGCACCGGGGACGGCTGCCGAGAGAAGCGCCGCAAGCCACGGACTCTTCGGGGAATCGTACTGCGGCTCGGACATCTGCGGGAGGGGCGATTCGAACCGCGAGCCGCGGTCCAGCAAATCCGCATCGTAGCCCTGCATGGCAGCATGCACCGATACCGGCGGCTCCGCCCCTTCCGGGATGGCGATGGACTGCCGGTACTGCGCCTGCAATGCCGATGAACACACGACCGCAATCGCTGCGGCAACGACGATATGACCTGTAAAACGAAGCATGTTCTTCACATTTATAAACAACCAACAACGGCGCGGGATTCCGCACCGGGGAACGAGTATAAGAATACCAGCTTCCCGCGAACAAAACAATCCATAAATCCAGTAGCGCGCATCCTCCCCCCTTGTCAAGGGGGGATTGAGGGGGGATTTGGACGCATCTCAATATAATCTGCGTCTTCTCCCTGGTCGGCCATACCCTCCTGTCAGCCCAAATGTAGGGGTCGATCCCCGTTGTACAGA
>PABJ01000007.1 GCA_002699105.1 Ectothiorhodospiraceae bacterium
AATACCGGCGACGGCAAGCACGATTCCGAATACTACCGCATACTCAACCCGGATCTTTCCAGATGGGATGGGCCGGAACATCGTCCGCTTCATTGTCTCGTCGTACTTCGCTTCGACTGCCTGATTCAATGCACAGCTTCCTGCCGAAACAAGTGCGGTCCCGACGATGGTTAGCGCAAACAAGAGCGCGTATTCAACCGTGAGGTAGATGTGCGAGTTTTTCGGCAATGCAAGATAGAATCCTGCCGCTGCGCTCAGCACGACCATCAAAGTGATGCCGGGCTTGGTTAATTCGTAATAGGCTGCAAACGTCTCGCGCCAGCGATCAACCGGCGATAAAACGACAGCGCTCATTTTCGTGTCCTGCATTATGCACGTACTCCGTGGAGTTGTACCTCTTCGCCGGCAGCCGGCGACTGAAATTCATAAAAGCGGCGGGCGCGGAAGTACACCATCGCCGTCAACGCAAAGATGATCGCACCGCCTGCAACATGGAGGGTATTCGGCACGATAGCTTCCCGCGTCCAAATAACCGTGCCCCCAAGCAGAATCTGAACGCCAATCATCACAAGCAACCATAGAGAAGGAGCGTGGAGCAGCTTAAGCTCCTTGTTCTTCAACACCTTTACACCCTGGATGACGACGAGAGTACCGAGAATCGCAGCACCGACCCGATGCGCGAAATGAAGCCCCACATTGAATGAGGAGAATTCCGGTACGAGGCCACCCATCGCGAGGGGAAAATCCGGTATGGCAAGACCGCTGTACGTATGGCGCGTAATGGCACCTAATAGGATCTGCACAAAAGTGAAGGCAAACGTCGCGAAGATAAGCCCGCGCAGCGACTTACTCGCGGAGACTTCCTTCTTCGGAGCGCCTTCAACCCATGTTTTTGATGTAGCCATTGCGATCACAACCGTCATGATCAGAAAGCCTTGCGCGAGCATTGCATGGCTCACGGATACTGCTGTCGGGAGGCGCATGAGCACCGTGAGCCCTCCAAGAACACCTTGGATGACGACAGCGAGCAGCGCTGCCGTTCCCAGCCATTTCAACCATTTGCGGCTGTCGGCCACCCAGAGCCAAACAGTCACGATGATCATGAGGAAGCCGATTCCGGAAGCAAGCAAGCGGTGACCGTGTTCGTAAACGATACCTCCGGTCCATTTCTCGATCGGGTAGGTGAACATGTTTTCACCGTACGTCGTCGGCCAGTCGGGCACGGATAGCCCCGCACCGGCGCTGTGAACAAGTCCACCGTAAGCAATAAGTGCAACCGTCAGCACTGCGAGTGCAACACTGATTCTGTTGAGCCAGATACGTCCTTTCGTTAATCGTGTACGTTCCATGTTTCAGTCCGGTTTATGAAAAGGTGCGTGCTTGCTTGTGACGTCAGGGTCAGACGGTAAATTCTTTCTCTTCCTGTTTTTGCCGCTCGTCGTGGACTTGCCATGCCTCCCGGAGTTCTTCCGGTGATAGGTTTTGCGGCAGGTAATCCTGCACGGATTCAGGCGAGCTATATTCGTACGGCCCGCGGTACACGATGAGCTCCTTATCGAAGTTGCCATGAGGCGGCGGACTCGGTGCCTGCCATTCCAGCGTATTCGCACGCCAGGGATTCCTCTTGGCCTTTTTCCCCTTCTTGAGGGAGTAGATGAAGTTGAACACAAAGATCAACTGCGCAAAGCCCATCACAAAGGCGGCGATAGAGATGAACTCATTCATCGGCTGGAACGGCTTCAGGAAGTCATAGACATTCGGATCGTAGATGCGGCGCATCATGCCGCCTACGCCAAGAATGTGCATCGGGAAGAATGTCAGGTTGAATGAAACGAACGTCACCCAGAAGTGCCACTTGCCGATCCGCTCGTTCATTATCCGGCCGTACATCTTCGGGTACCAGTAGGTGATGCCCGCGAAAATCGCAAACAAGCTGCCGCCGAACAGCACGTAGTGAATATGCCCGACGATGAAGTACGTATCGTGGATGTACACATCGACAGGTGTCGACGCCATAAAGATGCCGCTCAATCCGCCGATGACAAACATCGAGACAAATGCCACCGCGTGCAGCATCGGGGTATGGAATTCCATCCTGCCCCGCCACATCGTACCGAGCCAGTTGAAAGTCTTAATCGCAGAGGGCACCGCAATAATGATCGTGCTTAACATGAACGTCGTTCCGAGAAGCGGATTCATTCCGGACTGGAACATGTGGTGACCCCAAACGATGATACCGAGAAATGCTATCGCCATGATGGCGAACACCATTGCCTTGTATCCGTACAGCGGCTTACGCGAGAAGGTTGAGATCACATCAGAGACGACGCCCATGCCCGGAAGGATCATAATGTACACTGCCGGGTGAGAATAGAACCAGAACAAATGCTGCCAGAGCAATGCCTGACCGCCGCCTGCTGTACGCGACATATCGCGCGTATTCACAATGAGGTTTTCCGGAAGGAAGAAGCTCGAATGCAGAAAGTTATCCATAAAGAGCATCGACAGCGCTGCTGCAAGGACAGGAGTACCGATAAGCACGATAATCGCAGTGATAAACACTGCCCAGACCGTCATCGGCATCTGGAAGAGCTTCATGCTCTTCGTACGCATGTTCAGCACGGTGGTGACATAGTTCACGGCACCGGTAATAGAACTGAATCCGGCGAAGAATAGGCCAACGATCCAGAGGGTTTGACCCATACTCGCGACTGCACTTAATGGCGGGTACGCAGTCCAGCCGGATGCGGCCATACCTCCTTCCATGAAGAATCCCGACATCAGGAAGACACCCGAAAGCGGGAAGAGCCAGAACGAGAGCATGTTGAGTTTCGGGAATGCCATATCATAGGTGCCGATCATCAACGGGATACAGAAGTTCCCGAAGAGGCCTACCATCAGCGGAACAATGACGGCGAAGATCATGATCGTGCCGTGCATCGTCAGGAGCTGCGTGTAAAAACCCGGGCTGACCGCACCGTTGGCATCCATCCACTGGCTCGGAAGAAAGTCTCCGATGAGCGGAATCGGCTGTCCCGGATAGGCAAGCTGCCACCGGATAAAGAGCGCAAACGCTCCGCCGACAAACAAGAAGAACAAGCTCAGCACCATGAACTGCTTCGCGATCATCTTGTGATCGGTGGAGAAGATATACTTTGTTATAAACGACTCGTGATGCCCGTGTGCGTGATCGTGCCCATGGGAATCGCCGTTGACTTTATGTGAGGCTACTGCTGCATCCATAACTTATTCCCCTCCTGCAACGTCGTTGCTGGCGGTTTGGGTAGTATCCTGTTGAGTGCCTTCTGCCGTATCTGCATTCGGATCGGCGAGGGAGGCGAGTTTCATTTCATATTGCTGATTGATCCACGTATCGTACTCCTCTTGGGACTGAGCATTCAGCTCCGCACGCATCAGGTAATGACCGTCGCCGCAGAGTTCTGCACAAGCGATCTCATACGTGCCTGTCTTATCGACGTTGAACCACACATCCACCCAGGTACCGGGTACAGCATCCTGCTTGATGCGCATGTTCGGGAGGAAGTAACTGTGAATCACATCCATCGAACTGAGCTTCACCTGAATATGCTTGTTGATGGGCACGTTCATTTGGTTGATGAGCGTCACATCGTCCTTGCCATTCGGATCGGAAGGATCGATACCGAAGGGATTCGTCGACGAGATGAATTTCATCTCCCTGTGCCCGAACACGCCATCCGAACCAGCATAACGGAAATGCCACATGTATTGCTGTCCCATCACCTCGACCGTCACATCGGGATTCGGCTGAAGCTCCGCATACTTGATATCGCGCCAGATCTGATCGCTGTAGATACCGATGCCTGCAAAGAGGACGAACGGCAGCGCCGTCCAGGCGAACTCCAGCAAGTTATTACCGTGCGTATAGTACGCGCGCTCGCTGCGTTTGCGCCTGCGATACTTGATAATGAAGGTGATGTAAATAATATTGATAAGGAAGAATATCCCGACTGAGACCCAGTAGATGAAGGCGAACGCCTCATCGATCCCTTCCCCGAAGGTAGAGACGTTTTCTGGCAGCCAAGTTAACATGTCCAACATGTTGCTATATCCTGTAGTGTATATCCGTGGTTCGTATCAGTTTCTTTCGAGTAGATCAGACATGAGCAATTACATGGCTGCTTTCAGCTGGTCTTCGGTCCATGCGCCGGCCTTTCCTTTCGTTGCTTCACGTATCTCCGCTACAGTAGCGGGATCGATTTCCGGAGCGCTGTTGCCCCAGGTCGTACGCACGAAGTTGAGCACATCTGCAATTTCCTGATCGGTTAAGTCGTTGCGCCAGGGCTGCATCACACCGTTAAACTTCTGGCCGTTACGCTCGATCGGACCCTGAAATCCGTTCAACACAATGCGCACGGGAATTGCCGGATCACCTGTCGCGAAATCGCTGCCGACGAGGGTTGGATACACGCCTGGAAGACCCTGACCGTCCATCTGGTGACAGACCGCGCACTTTGCGTTGTACACGGCTGCACCTGGGCCTCCCGCTGCTGCAACTGCGGCCTGATCCTGTGCGGTGGGGTCTCCTTGCCACTCAGGGGGAGTATCGTCGCTGACGAAATAGTAGCATCCGTAAACGACGTAGGCGAGGATAAAAGCCCAGATATACGGCTTTCCGAAACGAAAAATCGACTTTTTCATAGAAGAAATGGCTGACGAAGATGAATTGAATGTACGTAGCATGCCAAGCATCCGGGGTTACCGGGATGTCCGTATCTATAGTAAAAGGTTGATCGCCTTTGTGAGTGTCCTTCAGCCCGTAAAGAGCGGTGAGCGAGCTTCTTCGGACAGGTGCTTATTCGTTGTAAATCATCGCTATAGGATGCGACAAATCTCATCCAAAAATAGTTCCGGTGAAAACCGCGTTTTTCACGCGTATACGGCGGTTTTCGACTATTTTGGGGCTTCGAACTGCACCGTTTCAGCTTCAGCATTCCGGTGCGTGGCAGGAAGTAAGTTCTTGTTTTTCTTTGTTTTGATTTCCTGCCGGATGCGCCGCTGCACTCACCGGAATGAACACGCAAAATTTATTTTCGAAAGATACATTTTTTTACCATTCGGATAAACTTTGTCCGAATATTTTTTCGGGGAGAGTTCGGGGCTGGGTGGAGGCCTTCCCACGGTGTCTCTGGCGACGTCTTTCGAATCCCATCCGGCGGTGTGCTTTGCCGGGAATGGACCAAGGCACACAACGATACATGCCAACACAAAAACCCCGGCGCGGGGCCGGGGTTTGTAGTTTCGACAACCAAGCCAATCTCGTCATCCCGGCGGAGGCCGGGATCTATCCGATAGAGGTGCTAGGACAGAAAAATCCATCGCAGTTAAAAACAGCCCGGCGCGGGGCCGGGGTTTCTTTGGTTCTGCATGCAGGCCATTCTTATTTCATCAGCACCATCTTCTTCGAGAGCGTGCCGGATGCCGTTTCGATGCGGTAGAGGTACATGCCGGATGGCAAGTCCTCAGCGTTGAACTGCACGGTGTACGTGCCGGCGCTCTTGTAGCTGTCTACCAGCACTTCGACCTCGCGGCCCAGGTTATCAAACACCGTAAGCTTCACATCGCCACCCTGCGGGATGCCGTATGTGATCTCCGTAGAAGGATTGAACGGGTTGGGGTAGTTATGAGCCAGATACAACCGCGGAACCATACGCGGCTCTTCAACCGAAACCAGGTTTGGATTATTCGTCCACAACTTCCCTCCATCTCCGCAGACCCAACCGGTCGCCGTATCGATCATGCAAAGACCCATGAAATATGGATTGACGTCTAGCCCCGGAGACGGTGCATCTTCCAAATATTGCCACTGTGCTTCCATTGCGCCATTTTCAAAGTAGAATACGTGTGCAGTATCGCCTCTCTCCTCAATAGCGTATATGTGATTCTCTGATGGAATTGATATTTCGTATACAATACCGTATGGGGTATAGTCGGACCACTGTGTTCTACCACTATCGTTGGTTACTGATACTGCTCCATACATTCCGATAAACATGTGAGATGGAGTTATAACTGATATATCGAACACCCATGAGTAACGAGATTCTATACCTCTAAATCCAGATGGATAATTATGCCAGCTTGCACCTCCATCCTCGGTGCATATTACACAGCCTGGGTAGTATATATCCGAGAACCAGTGTCCTCCCACACAACCGTATTCTTCAGTAATAAAGTCTATCGTATTTAATCTACCATCGAGTCTGTTGTTATCGCTTACCGTGTCTTTCACAGGTGTCTGTAACTTCACAATCCAGTCGGAGCCGGCATTACTGGTTTTCAGCACCGCCCCGCATACATTACACTCGTCGCGAGGAAGCTCACCTGTCAGCCAGCCAACGCTATCGTTCACAAAGTCTATATCGTTCACCGTATCCAGGAGCTCTGTTTCCTGCTTCTCCCAACTCTCGCCGCCGTCTGTAGTGTGCAGTACAAGACCGCCCGTGCCACCTATCCAGCCGCGCTGTTCGTCAAGGAAAAAGAGGCAGCGGTACTCCCCGGCATAGCCTCCGGTCTGCTGGAACCACGTAGCACCTTCGTCTGTGGTTTTAATAATAGTGCTGTCCTCGCCCACAGCCCAGCCTACCTGCTTGTTCACAAAGAATATATCGTAGAGGTTATCAGTCACACCGCTCTCAACGAGCTTCCAGTCCTGACCGTGGAGGGGCGTGGACAGCAGCACGGCGGCGGCCGCGAAAGTAAAGGCGAGTAGCAAGCGGATCGGCATAATATCCCCGGCTCGGTGCATAGCAATCGTATGCCGAAAACTACCGATTGCTTAGCGGAGAATCAAGAGCGGGAGGTATGGAATAAAAAAAATGGAAACTGGACATGGACAGCATGCCCTGAGTCAATCTCCCGTCGTATTAAAAGCTTGCACCCGCCCTCGGGATGGGCATGTCCGGGATGAGGAGGTTGAGAGTTACGCACACACCAACTTTCCCCTATAAGGTGAAAGTTGGTGTGGAAACGCCTACACGCCGCGGGGTATCCCTCAGTTACGGGGCGTATTCGACGGCGATGAGGAGTCCCATAACGGCAAAGTACGGAATAGCAACCTTCGGATTGCAAAGGATAGGGCAGACGCCGCCGGTGAACCGGCTGATGTTCTTGCTGATGAGCCATCCGGCTCCGGCACCAAGAGCAGCGCCGCCGATTGCGATAAGCCAGGTCATCCCGCTGCCTCGGTCATGACTTCGATGAGCGTGGCCTCCACGTCTTCGGGGATGCTCCCGAAATCCTGATCCGGCATCATCGTGCGGATGAGTGTCGGGCGCATCATCACAAGTGTGTTCGTTGATTCGCCTTCATACACAGCGATTCGGCACGGCAGGAACATACCCACATCCATATTCTCGCTCAGAATACTATGTGCGTACTTTCCGTTACAAACTTCAATGATGGTGTACCGGGGAATCTCCATGCCTTTGCTCGTCAGCGTCTGATGCACATCGTGCTTTGCAAGAACGGTAAACTTGCGTTCTGCAGCTGAGGCTTCCACTGCCGCAACGAGCTCATCGAAGTCACGCGAGCTCTCCTGCTTATAGGCAAGCTCGTCCATCGGGATGCCATCCGGGACATCGGCCGTGATCGTCTCGGGGACATCCATGCGGGAATCGGTTTCCGGTTGACAGGCGGTGAACCCAACAACCAGGATTGCGAGCAGTGCGAGATACTTTTTCATAACTCCTCCTTACGCTGCCTGTTCAATAACATCGATGAGGATTCTTTCCACTTCTGCAGGGATATCGCCCAGATCGGCCGCAGGCATTAGCTGACTCATGACCTCGGGCTTCATCATCACAACGGCATTCGAATCACCGTCGGTATAGACCGCGATCCTGCATGGCAGCATCATCCCGATCTCCTTTTCCTTCGTCAGGACGCCGTGCGCAAACTTCCCGTTACAGACTTCCACAATCGTGTACGGAGGGATCTGCATACCCTTCTCTGCCAGCGTTGCCTGGATGTCGTGCTTGCCGAGTACGCGGAACTGATGCGCATCCACCTCTTTCTCAATATCTGCGATAAGTGTCTCGAATTCTTTCTTCGTGTCTTTTCTGTAGACGAGTTCGTCTCTGTTCATTCTGTCGCTCCTGATGGAATTCTATGTGGTTTCGCTTTTCGGCGGATCCTTAAGACCGATTGATTGCAAGAGAAAGTCTTTCGCATCCTCGGAAAAATCCGGTGCCGCAACCCTGTACAAACCGATCATGGTTTCGAGGCTGTTGCAATACGTGCTGCAGTTGGAGCATTTATCCAGATGCCGCTTCACTTCCTGGCAGCGCTCAGAATCCTCCTCGTCTCCAAATTGCTCGCATATATAGTCGAGCACGTCCTTGCAGGAAACGTCCTGTCCTTCAAACGGTCTAACCATTTGTCTCCTCCTCGAAGATCGGTGTGAGGTACTCGCGCAGGAAAGCCCTCGCGCGATGGAGCCTGGATTTCACTGCAGGCACCGATAGATCCGTTATTTGCGCCACCTCTGCGGTCGATAGCCCTTCAACGTCGCGCAATGTGAAGATGATCCGGTATTCCGGCGCCAGCTTATCCATTGCTTCTTGCAGGAGTTCCCGCACGTTCGTTCGTTCCAGAAGTTCGTCCGGTGTGGCATCGCTTTCTGCGTAGATGTTCTCCGCGACGGGATGCTCATCGTCGTCGATGGAGACGAATCTGCCGGGTTTATTCTTTCGCGCCAGCATGAAGCAGTGGTTCGAAACAATCGTGTACAGCCAGGTGCTGAACTTCGATTTATTGTTGAACTGCTTGATGTTCTTCACCATGCTGAGGAACGTTTCCTGCGTGGTGTTTTGCGCGCGTTCATCGTTCCGGCAAACGTTGTACGAAAACCTGTATATCATCGGCGAATACTCATTCACCAATTTGCTGAGGGCATCTTTATCCCCGCTCTGTGCGCGCTGGATAATTTCTTCTTCGGATCCGCTCATGTGTCTCATTAGATGAAAAGGTGCATAAATCGATTCATATCTCAGAAAAGTACGGAATCTCGCACTCTTTCACACGGGAAATGGGGCGCCGTCAGCGCTAGAAGCTGTAGCGGGAGCTGTGGTCTGTAAGGTGTTTTACGTACCGCTTGTACTGGGGACAAGCTTTCGCGACGATAGCCCAGAATTTCGGTGAGTGGTTTAGTTCTTTGAGATGCGCGAGTTCATGGACGATAACGTAGTCGCGCACTTCTTCCGGAAGCATCAGGAGCTTGATGTTGAAGTTGAGATTCCCTTTGGAGGAGCAGCTGCCCCATCGCGATTCTAGATTTTTGAACCGAATGCCGTTATAACGGACTCTCATTACCCTCGCGAAGGCATCAATCTTTGGCGGCAGGATCTCTTTTGCGTGTTTACGGTACTCCAATTCAACTGCCATACGGATTTCCTGCACCGTTCGCAAAGCCGGTTTGATGCGTACAATCTTGCGATCGAAATCCAGCACGCACTTGCCGCGGATTGTCGGGTCCAGCCGCAACCGGTAGACTCTCCCGTTGATGTAGTATCGCTTGCGCCTGATGAAGTCGTCCACCGGGATGTTTTCCGCGCGGTAGTATTCCCCATAGGTTTCTTCTATCCAGCCGCGGTGTTCCATGATGAACGCTTCCAAAGAAGCCCAGGAATAGCGTTTCGGCGCTGAGACACGGAGTCCGCTGCTGTTCACCGTCAACCGAAGGCGCTTCGTGCCCTTGCGGCGTATCACTTTCAGCGGAATTTCTGAGAGTGGAATGGAGTGAGAGAACAGTTGTAGTTGCTCGGTTGCCATCACCTCTTACATTGCATCGTCGTCTAAATCGTTCGCGTCGACGGGCTGCCCCCAGTTTTTATGCTTGACGATCTTTGCGTCGACAAGAAAAACTACGTTCACGGCAATGTTCGTTGCCTGGTCTCCCAAGCGTTCTGCGTGCCGCG
>PABJ01000008.1 GCA_002699105.1 Ectothiorhodospiraceae bacterium
CCGTGTTCGACTCGTATGTCGTGGACGACGACTGGACGTCGGGCGTTCTGCTCGAGTTCTTCGCCGTTGAGTCCCTCGATAGCTTCTTTCGCGGCGCCGTCGTCGGGCATTTCGACGAATGCAAAACCGCGTGATTTGCCAGTGAACTTATCCGTAATCACGGATGCGGAATCGACAGCGCCGAAGCGTTCAAACAGCGTGCGGACATCGGTATCCCCGGAGGAATACGGGAGGTTGCCAACATAAATGTTCATGAAATAAACCTGTAGCCGGGAGCGGTTGGGAGACACGGGGGAATACGAACAATGAACTAGAATAATCTTCCGTGCTGCGGCGCTCGCTCCATCGATATAACGCCGCAAGGCAAACATTGCAAATCTTCCGATCAGAATCAAGGCAAAAATGAAGAATCGTACCCAACGACAGCAAGGCGACGGATCTATGCCTTGACCTTTTCAGCTTCTTTGTACATCTTGATACCTGATTCTCTGCTCCTATTCAGAACAGGCCAAAGCATGGGTGGACACCCAAATACCACGCGAAACACACGGCGAACGGCTGGAACGACTTCCCGGCGCTTGCTCTACCTTTGCATTGCGGTGACGCTGCTGGGATCGGCAGCGGAAGGGCAGGTTAATCTCAAACTGCAGGCCGTAAGTTCATCCTTTGCCCCTCGTAGTCCATTGGAGTTCCAGGCTTGGGTCGTTAATGAATCACAAGACACTATAGTAGTGCCGTGTGTTTTTAGCCGAGGTATCCTTGACCCGGGTGTAGTAAGTTTATATTCGCAGGAACAAAATAAGTTTATGGAGTGGTGTGGCTTGAGTCCTTCTATTTCCTGTACGCCACAAATCGTGTTGCCAAACGATAAGTTGGGGCCTATACTTTTGTATGTAGAGGGATTTTGCAATAAAGGATCAGATCAAGTTCTCTCACTCCCACTTGGGGAGTATACCTTTACTTACGCAATCCTGTATCATGTTTTAAATATCAGAGATCCTTACGCTTTAGAAGCGTCAACTACGATCGAGGTCGAGGGGTACACTCAGGAAGAGATGGATTTGATGGGCACAGAGCAATTCAATACTACATCTAACGGAGATGCAGAGACAGCGAGGGCGAATGTTCTTCGAACTTTGACAACATACAGCGATAGATCAATGATTCGTGATGAAGTGCTTTATGATTATATAAAATATCAGGTACTTAAAAAGTATCCTACCGATAGCGTCATCGTATCCGCGTGTTTGTCGCTTCTAATACAGTATCCTCATAGTTATAGATGGGAGCAAGTAGTTAACAAACTGTTCGAAAACAATAACATGACAAAGCCGTATGTAAAAGAAATCTTAGCGAATAGTACTGCTGATGCGGATGGGTTAAGGAAATGGTGGCTGGAGTTAATCCTTGGCCATATTGAAGTTACGCAAGAAGACCGAAAGGCGGGGAAGGTAGAATGACACTACGGCACTTGCTCTATCTGTGCGTTGCGATAGTGCTGCTGGGATCAGCGGCGGAGGGGCAGGTAACCGTCGACATAAAACCTCTTCCCATAGCAACCCAGCGGTATGGTTTCTTGGAGTTCGATGTTAGCCTGACGAATACAACCGATGATACGGTTTGGACAAGATTCAATCACATACTGCCTCCAAGAGGCGCTTATACTGTTCATTCCAATAGTTCTGGTGAGAAGATTCCCTATTGTATTATCACTGGCCTAACATATGTACCAAAAACACCTATTCCACCAAAAACGAGCGTTGTGGATCATGTTAATCTAGGGGATATGGGTAAATCTATTTACGGTCATATCCAAGCCGCGCTATTACCCGATATATATACGTTGCGCATATCGTACATCATTGATGATGGAACCATGAAGGGCACCCGGATAGAAGGAGAGTGTACGTTCGAAGTTCAGAACTCAACTTCTACTGAAGATGAGTTGATGAGAAGGTCTGTAGATTATTATTGGACAAAACTGAAAGGGACTAGTATACCACGATCAGAGTTTCTCGACTATATGGATAGCGCTATCGTCTCTGGTGAGGTCTCAGATGCTGTACTGATACGTACTTTTGCACTCGTAGCGCATGACATTGATCCCAATATTAACCTCAAGTATAGTAATATAATCGACCGTATGCTCAGTGCAACCTATTCGTTTCAGTGGAGAAGAACCCTATCAGATTTCTTTTCGCGACAACATGGTGGGTTAATCGATTTTCTTGACTACACTGAACAGGCGCTCGAAGATGGAACGGTGAAGGAAGAAAACAGAACACGCCTTCAGGGCTATATCGAGCGGGCGCGAGCGCGGATTGATATACAAGAAACAGAATAACCCCCTCACCGGGTTACTACCTTCCAGACGTAGTTGAGGTCCACTTCGCGGCCGGGGCGGGAGTCCACGCGCTCAGAGAAGGAGATCGTGGGAATAATCCACGTGGAAGTGAGCTTGCGGAGGAAGCGTTCCAGGTTGCTGCGCCTGTCGGCGGCCTCCTGTGCGCTCCTGCCGTACACATCTATATCGATATTAAAGAGCAGCTCGCGCGGGGCGCTCCGTATCAGGTGGAGGAGCGTCAGGAAGGAACGCGAGTTCTCGTCCACCGTCGGCTCGCTGTGGAAGACGCTGCCAAACGACCAGCGCACGTTCTTCGCCGGGTTCAGGGGACTCGGGTCCAGCGGCTCGGTATCGAACCCGTCGGCAGTGCCGTCGCCGTCGGTATCCGGGTTGCGCGGATCGGTCATGAGCGCATAGTATTCCACATAGTCGGTAGCCTCATCGTTATCGGTATCCGCTTTTTTCGGATCCGTGCCGATCTCGATCTCGAACCCATCGTATAGTCCATCCAGATCGAAATCCTCCTCGTGCGGCCGCACCTGGTAGGCCGTCTCTTCGCTATCGGAAAGGCCGTCGCCGTCGCTATCCCAGAGCAGGGGACTGGTGGTGCTTTCCACGCCGTCGGGCAGGCGGTCGCCGTCCGTATCCTGCACAAGCGGATTGGTGCCGCGGTTGAGCTCCAGCTTATCGTTGAGCCCATCGCCGTCGGTATCCTGCCGGAAGGGGTGCGTGCCGAGCACGGTCTCCTGGAGATCGTTGATGCCGTCCCCGTCCGTATCCACAGCCAGCGGATCGGAGCCCCAGCGGTGCAGTTCCTCGCCGTCGCGCAGTCCGTCGTAGTCGGAGTCCGGGTTCCGCGGGTCAGTCGCCGCATGGATTTCCTGCAGGTCCGTCAGTCCGTCGCCGTCGGTATCGATGTTATACGGATCGGTGCCGTGCTCATCCAGCTCTTCGCGGTTGGTGAGTCCGTCGTAGTCGGAATCCCTGTCGGGCGCCGGGAAGCTGTAGGCAATGCCGAGTCCGAACGTCATATACGCATCGCTGCCGTTATCGCCGCTGTAGCCGTCCAGGTAGTCGGTGAAGGTGATATGCATTGCGGCGTTGGCGTTGAGCGCGAGCCTGTCGGAAAGGAGGTATTCGAACTCCACCGTCAGCGGAATCGCCAGCGTCCATTTCCCGTAGTCGTCCTGCAGCTTCGCAAGGTCCTCGCCGTTCACGTTCTGCGGAGCGAAGTAGAGGAATTCCAGTCCCGTGCCGAGAAAGATCTCCGCCTCCGGCCCGATATGGCGGCGGTACATCGCCTGTGCGCTCACCGGCATGATGAAGGTGCGGAGGATATCGCCTTCGTCCACCTGCACGGTATCGTAATACTGCACGTTGAACCGCCCGGCGCGCCAGTGCAGCTCTCCGAACCCGATCCCGCCGCGCAGATAGATCGCACCGTCGTCCCCGAAGGGCATATAATAGTGCTTCAGGACGATCTCGCTGCCGGTGGAAAACCGGTTATCGGTAAAATCGCCGTAGTACTTTGTGGCGCCGGTGTGCAGGGAGAGGATCCATTCGCGGGGCATTTCGGCGGTTTGCGCGCGAAGCGTGCCTGCAAGGAGGATGAACAGCGTTACAGCGAAAAGTGGACGGATGATATTCATATCAGCAGTTCGATGGAGATACTCAGAAATTTAGACGCCCGATTGAGCGGATTGTTGCACGAACCGGCTTTGGCGCGGCTTGACGGCCTTTCGCAGCGCGGCGATATGATCGGGCGATGTGCCGCAGCACCCGCCGATGATCTTCGCGCCGAGGGAGCGCCATTCGCGTGCGCACTCCGCGTATTCGTCCGGTCCTGCGGGCGGATGCGCTTCGGGATGCAGCGGATCGCCGGTATTAGCGTACACCGCAATGGGCAGCGCCGTCAGCGAACGGAGCGTGCGAAGCGGACCCGCAGCCGTGCGCGCATGGATACAATTTAATGAGAATGCTGCGGGATTATACGGAAGCGCCGCCGCGACCGCATCGGCAAGGGGTTCGCCGGAGAGCAGATGCGCATCGTCTCTGCAGAGGAAGCTCATCACGAACGGTGCGCCGGTTTCCGCGCAGGCGCGGGCAAGGGCTTCCACCTCGCGGACGGCAATCATGGTTTCGGCGAGGATGAAATCCACCCCGGCGCGGTAGAGCAGCTCCGCCTGTTCGCCGTGTTCTGCGGCAAGTTCGCCGGGACCGGGCACAAGCTCCGGGGAATAGCAGTCCTCCAGCGGGGCGATAGATCCGGCGATGAACACGGGCCGGGGGATGGGGTACCACTGCCGCGCGTCGTAGGCAAGCTGCACAGCGATCCGGTTCAGGTCGTGCCAGCGGCGTTCTTCGCCTGCCTTGGCCAGGGCGCGGCGGTTCGTGCGGAAGGTGTTCGTGGTGATGATATCCGCTCCGGCGCGCAGGTGATCGGCATGCACGGCACGGACGGTCTGCGGTGCGGTATTAAGCGCGTTCGCCGACCACAGTGGCAGTCCGATATCCACGCCGCGGGCTTCGAGTTCCGAGCCCATTGCGCCATCGAGCAGGATGACCTCCTCGCTGCCGAGGAATTGCCGTATTTGCGAATCGGCGTTCATGCCATGAATGTACGGAATTTACGCTGTGCGGGGAAGTAGGGAGGAGTGCGGGGAAGGTCTGTGTTTGAAATAGTAGAACGTGTGATTTGTATGTAGCACTTTATCTGCCAGAATGTAGCGTACTGAGTCTCCAGATTGATCAACGAAATTGAATATCTTCGTGGATACCACGTTTGTTGGTATTCAGTCTTAGCATTAGTTTGGCGGACTTATCTCATTGAGAAAAGAAACTCGCACCCACATTTGTGCGTTGAATTTACAGAGCGCAGATCGTACTTTTACGATGAGCACAATACAGGACGGCACGATGAAAGTTAAAAAGAAAAGCGGCATAGCGGCGTACCTCGTCGCTTTGAAGATCGAAAAAATGGACGATGGATACTTTTGTGTCACATCTCCCGGGATTGGCGGTGTTTACGAAGAGGCAAAGACGAAAACAAGAGCCGTGAAACTTGCGCTGGAATCGGTGGGAGCAATCTTGAATGCGCGGGAAGCAAACGGCGAAGCCATACTTGAGGATAACGAGTATCTCACGATTATACGCCACGAAGACACCCCTGCGCCGCAGCGCGTGAATGTGACGAAAGAAATGCTTTCCTCTGCACCGAGCGTGAAAAACAATCTGTACTACATACCCAGTTCTGACTGCTATGCAAATACCGCAGCTTCCTAAGAAGAAATGGTCGCGAGAAGCGCGAACCCAGCTTCTTAAACTGACGAAAGGGGAAATTATCGGATTGCTTGATAACGACGAAAACTGGGAAAGAGCGGACAACAGTCAGGGAACTATTCCGTTTCGTAATCCAAACATGCCTTCGCCTCACAATTACCTCACGATCCACTATCACCCGAAAGAGACGTTTAGACACTGGTCGTTGCTAGAGAAATTTCTCCAGCAAATTTGCTGGACGGAGGATAGCTTACTTGATAGCAAGGTGATTAAGATAAAGGGCAGAAAGCGAAAAAAGCCCCGCTAATCTGCCAAACTCGCTATCTCTCCGATCGCTCAGAATTCCTCCGGAACACCAGCCTTCAAAGCTGGCATTTCTTTTAGCCTCTTGTGACTCTTCACAAATTTGTAATCGCTCGCAATACGTGTATTTTCGATAGCAAGCTTGAATCGATTACTTCATTGGGTCGTTTTACCGCATGGCATGGCATAACACCGCAGTTTCCGACGTATTTTCGCGTTTCGATACATCGCCCGATAACGGCATTTCTTCTTCCCAAACCGGCGCACTGAAACAGCAGTACGGCGAGAACAAGCTCCCCGAGGAGAAAAAGAAAAGCCCGGTTCTGCTCTTCCTCGAGCAGTTCAACAATCCCATCATCTACATTCTTATTGTCGCAGGTATTCTGACGGCGATACTGGCGGATCCGCTGGATTCGGTGGTGATCTTCGCCGTAGTGATCGTCAATACGCTCATCGGCTATTATCAGGAGACGAAGGCGGAGGCAGCGCTGCAGGCGCTGAAGAACCTCACCTCGCCCACTGCGCGAATCGTGCGCGACGGCAAACAGGAAACCATCCAGGCGACCGAGCTTGTCTGCGGCGACGTCGTCTTCCTCGAATCCGGCACGAAGGTCCCCGCCGATATGCGCCTCTTCGATACGCAGGAGCTGCAGATCGATGAGTCGGCGCTGACGGGCGAGAGCCTGCCGGTGCTGAAGCAGGCAAAGGCGGAGATATCCGAGGACGCCCCGCTCGGCGACAGGCTGAACATGGCATATGCGGGTACGGTCGTGCAGCGCGGACGCGGGAAGGGCGTCGTGGTGGAGGTCGGCGCGAAATCCGAGATCGGCAAGATTACGCGGAACATCGTGGAAGCCGAAACCGTGGAAAGCCCGCTGCAGAAGCGTCTTGCGGATTTCGGCAAGAAGCTCAGCATGGCGATCGGCGTTGCGATTCTGTTCATCCTCATCGCCGGGTACCTGCGCGGGAACAGCTTCCTGAATATGTTCCTGACAGCTGTCGGACTGGCAGTGAGCGCCATCCCGGAAGGCCTGCCCGTCTCGGTGACGGTCGCGCTTTCCATCGGCGTGTATGCGATGGCGAAGAAAAAGGCCATCATCCGCAAGCTGGCCGCGGTGGAAACGCTCGGCAGTACCACCATCATCTGCACGGATAAGACGGGCACGCTTACCGAAAACGCGATGTCCGTGCGCGAGATCATCGTGCCGGGTGAGCGGTACAAGGTGACGGGAGGAGGGTATTCCCCCGAAGGGGAGATCCAGGATACGGACGGCAACCGCATCGAGATCGAAAAGCGCGATACGCCGCTTGCCTATGCGCTGCGCATCGGGCTGCTCTGCACCGAATCCAAGGTGGTGCAGAAGGACGGCGACTACAAGCTCGTCGGCGATCCGACCGAGGGCGCGCTCATCACATCCGCATGGAAGGCCGGGCTTGACCCCGACGAAGAGCAGAAGAACTTCCCGATCGTCAACATCCGGCCGTTTGAAAGCGAAAACCAGTACATGGCAGTGACCGTGCGATCCGAGGGCAAGAAGATTCTGCTCGTGAAAGGCTCGACGGAAAAGCTGCTGGATATGTGCGCCACGATGTGGACGAACGGCGGCGAGGTGCCGCTGGAGCGCGAGAGCGTGATAGACGATATGCAGTCGCTTACCTCGCAGGCCTACCGCGTGATTGGCTTCGCCTACAAGGTGATCGACGAATCGGTCATGGTCTACGACGATGATGCGTATCACGATTGTGTCTTCGTCGGGATGCAGGGCATGTACGATCCGCCGCGCGAGGAAGCGAAGAAGGCCATTGCCGAATGTAAGTCCGCCGGCGTGAAGGTCATCATGATTACCGGCGATCACAAGGAAACCGCGACGGCGATCGCCAAGGAACTCAAGCTCAGCGACGAGCGGGTGGATATGCTGACCGGCGCCGACGTCGAAAAGCTCACCGATAAGCGCCTCCGCGCATTGAGCGACGAAACGGAAGTCTACGCGCGCGTATCGCCCGAGCACAAGCTGCGCATCGTGAAGCAATTGCAGGCGCGCGATCACATCGTGGCGATGACTGGCGACGGCGTGAACGACGCCCCGGCCCTCAAGGCCGCGAACATCGGCATTGCGATGGGCTCCGGCACCGACGTCGCGAAGGAAGCCTCCAGCATGGTCGTCATCGACGACAGCTTCGCTTCCATCGTGGAAGCCGTGCGCCACGGCCGGGTCATCTTCGATAACCTGCGCCACATTATACTGTTCATCCTCGCGACAAGTCTCGGCGGTGTGCTGACGCTGCTGTTTTCTATCGTGCTCGGGATGCCGCTGCCGCTCCTGCCCGCCCAGCTCCTTTGGATCAACCTGGTGACAGACGGCATCAGCACCTTCCCGCTCGCATACGAGAAGGAGCACGGCAACGTGATGACGCGCAGGCCCCGCCCGCCCGACGCAGGACTGATACCGGGGAACATGGTCATCACGATTCTCTTCGCGGGCATTATCATGATGTTCGGCACGCTGGGACTCTACGAATGGGCGCTGCACGAATACGGTTACTTCAACGTCATCGGCGATCTGCAGGCCGCGCCGCTCGCCAAGGCGCGCACGCTTGCCTTTGTGACCCTGGCGCTCTTCCAGATATGGAACGTGCATAACTCGCGTTCGCTGAACAGCTCGCTCTTCCAGATCGGGCCGTTCGGCAACAAGCCGCTCATCATCGTCGGATTCGTATCGCTGACCCTGCAGGTCGCAGCGATCCACGTCCCCGGACTGAACGTGCTGCTGCGCGCCACGCCGCTCACAATGCACGAATGGCTGCTGTGTATCGCAGTGTCGCTTTCCATTGTGTTTCTCGTGGAGTTCAAGAAACTGCTTATCCGCATGTGGCGGAGTACGACAAAGACCAGCGAAGAGTAGCGTATGTCCGGTGTGTTTCTTCCCGATACCGCAGTAGCGTGCCCGTCGCATACCATCGTAACGGCCTCGGCGGGCTCGGGGAAGACGTACACGCTGACGTGGCGGTTCGTGCAGTACCTGCTTTCGCTGCGCATTCCGGGAAGCGATCTCCGCAACCTCCTTGCGATAACCTTCACCAATAACGCCGCGCTCGAAATGAAGAGCCGGATTCTGGCGAATCTCAAGGGCGTCGCCCTGAAGGAGCCCGCCGCGCTGGCGCAGGCACAGCATCTTGTCGATGCTGATCCCGACGCCCTCGCCGAACGCGCCCGCGCGTGCATCGACGAGATCCTCGAGCATTATTCTGATTTCCAGGTGGAGACAATCGATTCATTTATGACGCGGGTGTTCCGCGCCTCGGCCATCGATCTGAATCTCCCGGCGGAGAGCGCAGTGGAACTCGATCCCGACGACCTATTCCAGGATGCGTTCCGTGCATTTACCGCCGAGGCCGCCGAAGGCAGCGATACGGCTGCACTCCTCAGCCAGATCGTGGATTCGCTGCTGCTGCTGCGCACAGATAACCAGACCTACCTCTGGCAGCCCGTCGCGCATCTCCGCGATGCAGTGAAGAACCTCTACGTGCAGATCATGGCGCTGGACGCCGGAATCATCTCGCGGGTGACCCCGGAAGAGGTTCCCCCGCTGGAGGCAGCCTTCCGCGACGCCGTGCAGAGCCTTTACGATGCAGCCCAAAACTCCGGCTGCGAGCTCCAGGCAAACTTCCAGAAGTACTGCGATAAGGCCCTGCAGTACGGTCCCGACGCCGTGCTTTCGAGAGTCTCCTACACAAAGCCCATCAAGAAGGGCAGCGCGGGGAAGGCGAAGG
>PABJ01000009.1 GCA_002699105.1 Ectothiorhodospiraceae bacterium
ACGCCTCGAACTTCCTAGAGGGGTTTCGTCCCACGATACGCTGGGTCGGGTATTAATAGCGTTGAAGCCGTCGTCGTTTCAAACTTGCTTTCAGCATTGGCTTGCGTCAGTTTCCAGTTCAGAGGCGTCGTCGGGTGCCGACGATATAGCTATTTATGGAAAAGCACTGCGGCGGTCTCATGATCGCAAGAACCGCTTGGGGCGCCAGTTTTTGGTCAGTGCGTGGGCGGTACAGCGTGGTATCAGTTTGGGGCAATTGGCTACCGCGGAGAAATCGAACAAAGTTACCGCAATTCCGGAGCAATTAGACCAATTTGAGATCGAGTCTTCAACTGTCACTATCGATGCGGCATACTACTCATTGATCAGCAGCGCGAAGGATTGCGGTGTGGAACCTTGGGCTTGGCTCAAGGCTGTGTACGACCGACGGCCGTACTACCGAGATGGTGAAGCGTTTACTCAATGCGGTTCTTCACGGACATTAGTGGCTGATCGCTTCTTGCGGGAGGATTTTGTATCTTCTTGGCATGAATAATCTGAACCACCACTACCGGGCTCTTCTTGGCCTGAACTCTGATTGGTCCGTAGAGGATGTCGGTCTCGATTTAGCCGAGTACCAAGTTGTTATTCTTCTTGCCTTCGTAGGGTCAAGCGTGTGTTGCCCTCAAGCCGGTGCGGACATTTCGGTACTGTGTCGCCATGGAGGGCTCAGCCCGAGGCAGTGCTACAACTGGAAGAAGCAATTGCTAGTCCGCAACGAGTACGAAGACTTTTGGGAATATTCTGGCCCTTTCCGAGGCGAACTCAGATCCTCGCGTAAGGGGTTGCTACTCTCTGTGGCAGAGAATTCGGCGAGGCAAAAATGCCTCGCGAAAACACAGCCAGCTCAATGGTCCTCATGAATTCTATTGCCCACCCCACATCTGAGTATCCCAAACTCGATTGGAACTTGGCTCAAACATCTTAGTTCAGAAGGGACAACCGAGAGTCTGACTTGTCCCCCCACTAATCCCCCCACTAATGCGCAAAATCTGCTTTTGGCAGAAGCTAGGGCGAAGGTAGGAAAAAGCGAAAACCCCGTGAAACACGGGGTTTTCGAAAGCATCCAGAACGCATGGTGGAAGCTTGTCTTGTCTTCGGAACCGAGGGTTAGGGGTTCGAATCCCTTCGGGTGTACTCTGCGCTCCCGCCAGAGCCATTACCAACCATCTCAACCCCGGTTTTCCGGGGTTTTTTTATGTCCCTAAGGTTTCTACGGGGTTCCCGCGACCCTTGCGATGGGACCACGGATGGGTGAAGTGGACCCCAATTGTCGGACCACCAGCTAAGATAGAAGAATCGCGTTTTGCCTGATAAAATCGAGGCTAAGCAGCATTCGTTTTACCGAGAGATTACCATGGCACGGAAACGCCGCGTATTCAACTCAGCCTTCAAAGCAAAGGTAGCTTTGGAGGCAATCAAAGGCGATAGAACGATCAGCGAGATCGCTCAGAAACACAAACTTCACGTCACCCAGATCAACCTGTGGAAGAAGCAGCTTCTTGAGGGAGCGGAGGACGTCTTTAGCGATGGAAAGCCCAAGCAAGCGAACAAGTCTTCAGACGAACCAGATTCAGCGGAGCTTTATGAGCAAATTGGCCGCCTGAAGGTCCAGCTGGAGTGGCTAAAAAAAGTAGCCCAAGACGCTTGTTGAGGCACGCAGTTGGATTGACTTTGATCACCTCGATCTGAGCGTCCGCGAGCAATGTCGAATCCTGGGGATTCACCGAAGCAGAGCAGGTGTCCCAGACAGCGCTTTGAGCGATATCCGCGTCAGTCGCCTGCAATAGGCCAGACGCCGTCTGGCTAATCTCACGTTTTGCGAGATATGCAACTCAACAAACCGCTCGTATGGTCCTCCAACATCCAAGCCGTCTTCTTGATTGACTCCCGGCGAATTCGGATGGCCCAAGTGTACCGCCCGTCCAAGTTTCCTCTTATTGGGCATCGGGACGGCTCAGTTTTCCTAGCACATTGACGTCATCTTTTAAGGACGCGGACCTCTCAAGGCTAAGGACTTGATCCACTTTGTCACCAAACTGCCAGCGCACTGAAAAACTCAGCTCCAGCATAACCTCTTGATTTGACGTGCGAGAACTCAAATCAATGTGAACCGGAACCCAAAGCTTCTGGTCCCCAGTGTCAATTTCTTTCCACTTAGACCTAGACTTTGAGTAAATGCTGGAAAAGCGATCTGGGTCGTCGTCTGCCTTGCTGCGATCACGCTTTGCCCACGTCGCAGTAATCGGCATGAAACCGGAATCTTTTGCGAAGAGAATCGTGATTTTCGAAAACTCAGGTGTGCCCACTGACCACTCACCAACCACTCCGTCTTCGACTTCCTTGAAATCAAGAAGCCTTGTCCGACCAAGTAACGTCGAAACATGCTTGTCGGTGGCCTTGCTGCCCATATAAGTGCCCAGCGGGACCACGGTTAGTGGAATGATGTCGAACCGCGGCAGTGCGTATCTGAGTTTTTCAGTGGGGCGATTGTCTTCCGTTGGCCTGCCAGCAGACGAAAGCGTTCCATAAGTATGAAACTGTTTACCATCCATCACTAATCGCTGCTCATACATTGTTGGATGTGATGAGCGGCGAATGATTCCGTCTTGACGCCACGAGCCTCGCTCTCGATCTCTCGCCTTTACGAATTGAACCGTTCGTATGAACACACCGTCCTCGCCGCCTGAATCGTTCAATTCTTCAAGCACGACTTCTGCCGCAAACTTCTCCGAGACGTCCGCCATATTGCTTAAGAACTCGATGAGAACGGTGTCCGAATCCACTCTCTTCGCATCGAGAATTCCGTCTTGACAGGTTGCTTCACTTGAGGCTTGAACGAAGACTATGTCCAGAAAAACAAGCAATGCGAGATGAATTTGCCGTTTCATCAGTTGTCTCCGTACCTAGCGTAGAGCAATTGGATAATGGGCGAGTCCCGTTCAGAACGCGACCCACGAATTGTAACGTCAGGGACTCGTGGCTGCACATCTTCATGCTGTGCAGGGACTATCTGGGGCCAGTATCTGCCATTCCAACCACTCATGGTTTGTCGAGTTGCTGCTCGGTTTAATTCTCCAGCGGATATGAGACTCTTGGAAAGTTCGAATTGGCGGGCTCAATCACCAATTGGAGAGACGTTCTTTCACGACTACACGCTATCGCAACAGCCGCACGTCGCACCCTATCCAGGGGCCCCGAGAACATCTAAGCCCCCCGGATCCGGTCTATTCGTATCGGATGAACTGTGTTGTCTAAGGATCCCAAACGCTCGCCCCCGTGCCAGCTTGCCTGGCCGGAGCGTCAGTTTCTTGGCTAAGACGCCGATGCCACTCCACACTGCGCCCGGCCTGACAGCGCAGCCCGACAGGGCGTCCCGAACACGCCAGAATGCTGAGCAAGGTGTGAGCGGCTGACTATCAAACGCCCTCACCGAACAGGCGAGCTGGTTGGGGTCGTGGTCTAGATCATCCAGGACGAAGTGTGGACGAAATGTCGACCCGATGATTTGTGTCAGCTACCTTGATTGATTGCAACCTGCGGTGGTTGGGTCTACGCGTCCCGCGGAGATGGTTAGCGGGCACGATCCATCTTTCGCAAGATTCGTTGTTCTCCGCTGACCGGGATCAAAAGCGTGCCAGCACACGAAGATCTTCCAGAAACCCCAAGCTGAGAGTGTTACCCAAGGTCGGCGGCTCAGGAGTTCGGTTGTTGGTAGGGATTCCCCGTTTCGATCGGCTTTGGCGTCGCTGGGTTTCCAGACCCTGCCGGGGTTGGGTTTGCCCACCGAATGATGAGCTTGATCACTCGTACGACGGCGAAAATGGTCAAGCAAAACACTCCTGACGGAAACCAGCCAAAAACGAGCGCCCCCATCACTGACGCGTCGCTGAATGCTTCCTCGGGCGGATTCGGAATCGCCTGCCAAGCTCGGTAACCTAAATCCGAGCCAATAAACATCGATGCCCAAACCGCCGCCACTCCGATCAACAGCAGAGCACCCGGCCAAAGACACCCCGATTTCCAGCCGGCGACCAGCGAAGCCATCAAGGCGACGGCACAGCCAAGACCGAAAATCGGAAGGAAGATATCGTGATAGGGTGTCATCGCGTCTGTCTTTTCATTGTGCTCACCCACCTCCCGTCGACCTGCCGACTCGATAGCCGAATGGTATCACTTGGGTCAAAGTAATCTAACTCGTCAACGCTGGCGAATATAGTTGGCACGCTGGTTGCTTCACGCTGGTTGCTTCACAGCGTTTGCCCTCGGCTTGTTGCCAAGGACTGCTGTTCACCAAGTCACGGCAAACCCTCTCAGGGTAGAGTGCAGGGCATCAGAGCAGGGCAGGGCGTTGAGAACCGGTTCAGCCAGCTTCCCGGTCCCCAGTGTATGAACAAAATTTCCTGGCAACGGCTGTGGATCGTTCGCAATCAACGGCGTTTAAACCAGTGACACCCCACTCAGTTCCTTCAGGAAGGAGAGCATCATCATGACCGTGGCGTATCGAGTTTCCTACAGTGGACCAAACGGCGAATGCCCCGATTGTGTGATTCCCTTGGATGGGAGCGTTGGCGATTGCGTCACTGAACAAGCCGCCGTGATTAAACGCACGCTCGTCTGCTCTGGCGGACTCGACTGGGAAGAAGACGATGTCGTCATCCGTAAAATTGAGTACATCGGTCCGGTGGTCTGCCCGCCGCGCCCCTCCCCGCTGGAGACAATTGGATAGTCGTCGCCCCCCGCTAGAGAACACTGTTCCTGAGCCGTCGATGTTGCCATTAATGAGCGCGACCCGCGCCTAGCTCCTGTGCCCGAATCACCTGTCGTGATGTTACGGCACGGACCACGACAACTGCGAGAATCGCCGCCACTGTTCCCAATAGCGTCGTGGTGATCCCCAGCGGCAACGCGGCTCCCCCCAGGTCGACCGACCCTAATTCTGCCCGCATCTCTAATCTGCCCAGGATGTTGCCCACGATCCAGCACATCCACCAAGCAATCATGTAACCGGGCAATTTCGAAGAATTCCAAGTTTCCGAGCTACCTGGTTTACTGGCACGATAGATTTCACACATCACCTGGTAGGGGCGAAAGAGATTGAGGATCGGAATAAACCAATAAGCGACGGTCCAGCCCGGCGTAAATCGGAGGCGGTCACTCCGCAAAGCGTGCGCATTTGCGCAAGCGCGATACATCCAAGTGAGAAACAACACAATCGATGCGGCATACGTTAGTAGCATGACCAGCAGGCTAGCAATCAGCATCAGATCACAGACCAAGGCGAGTCCAGTTTCTGCAAACTCGTCAGCACTGTATCCCGGCACCCACAAGGTGGCGACGATATCGATAGTCCCCATCGCCCCCCAGGACACGGCTTGAGCGAGCAACGCACCGGTGAGCCAATTGGCAAGCCCACGAGGCGAACGATAGTGGTACGGAGCAATCAGCGAGGGAGCCTGCGCACCGACGGTTACAGGAGGCTGGTAAGGCGTTTGCGTCATCAAACTAAAAGGGGTCAGGACTCTTTTATTTGCAGAATGGGCGAACCCAACGCTTTAGATGGGCCGACCTACCGCGGGGATGAGTTGGCAATAGGATAGCCGCTCAGGAGACCACGTCACACCGCGGCTGGCTGAAACATTCCAAACGCTAGAGGTTGCCATCCGCTCCCGGAAACGCCGCCCGCACACCAGGATCGAACAACGTGCCCAAAGCCCAGATTCCGCACGGCAAACCGACGAAGCAGGCGAGTCCGCAAGGAAGCATGGCAAGTACGGAGCCGGCAACGCAAACACTATAGTTCCGTCGTTGACGCATTTGGATCCCCGCGTAAAGGACGGCTGGATAGATGAAAAACACGGGGATACCAACCGCCAGAAGTTCAACCCCCGGGGCACCCCGGCGGGTTTCGCGATCTGCCTCCGCAGCCGCTGGAGCGCCCTCTCCAGCAGCTTGCACCGTGGCTGCGGTGCGAGGCACGACGAGCGTGGACATACCGAGCAAGCAATTACCGAAAATCCCCAGGCAAGCCGTAATGATCAGCGCTATCCCAGGGCCATCAAGGCGTCTGGATTCCGAAGGAGCGGCATGTCGATCAAATCGAGTGTCGCAGCGCGGACACACGATCGTATCCACCCCTTCGTCAATAATCGCATTGCCACAAACGGGGCACTGGAGTTCTCCCGACTTCGCCATGGGATCCTCGCTGTCATCAGTGCTTGCTGTACGCTATCAAATATGGAAAGGACGAGCGTTCAAATACAGTGACTGCGGCCTATCCTTTTCCGCCTGCTCATCTCCGCCGCTTATACGCTTGCCCCAGGCTCCGTCACGCTGTCTGAGCCAACCGTCACAGTGACATCAACCAAGTCACCATCGAGAATCTCTTTGTCGATGAACTCCTTGGTTTCTTTTCCCTTCGAATCTCGATTAATCAAGGCAAGTGCGCCATCATCGTAGGGGAATTTCACTTCACCATAGCGAGTCGTATCTTCAAACGTGACCTCTACAGCATCTCCCCGGTTCAATTCAGTTCCAGCCACGAAGATCCAAAACGCTCTGGTCTTGGATACGATGGGTCCAATTCCTCTAACACTCATCGGAACTTTCCTTTTAGTGGTGAGAAGTTAACGGGTAATAGAGCAAGAGGAGGGTCCAAACCCGACATTCCTCAATGGGGCGTCACGAACAGAATTAGGGAGTATTTGGATCTTCAACTCCCGGCTCGGTCACTGATGGAGCATTCGGATCGTTGCCAACTGTTACGGTCACGTCGACAAGGTCCCCGTCGGTTCTCGGGCCAAGTGGACTAGTTGGTTTACTTGGCAAACTTCCGGTGTCCTCATTTTTCGCATCTTCTAGGTGGGCCACGGCATGATTCCGAACAACCTTTTCAATATGCCCAATACTGATGAGTTTCTCCCCGTTGGGTGCAACCCACTTCACTTCTACTTTGTCGCGTTCGGTAAAGCCATCTCCGTACAGACATAACTTGTACTTCCCAAATCGCTTGACGGTAGCTCCGATTCTTTGAAATGCCATTTTGTTGTATTTTCCTGGTTGTATGACCCTGAAACAGACTCTTCGATAAACACGCTGGTTGGAAACGTCAGTTGTTGGAACTGGCAACTTCTACAGTTCCACAAGCGAAACACGGCATTGATTGCCGCTGGCCGCTAATCCTGAATGCGGGTTAACTCCTTTTCCAAATCAATCAAGAATTGGCGATTGAAAAGTGAATCGGGACTCAATTCGACCGATTTAGTTTGATTGTCGACCGCTGCCTGCAATTGCTGGCGAGCCGTTTCCTTTTCTCCCGCCTCAGCAGTATACCGATATAACTGGTGGTGAAGCTGGGCTATGGCAAGGAAATGATTGGATGTCGGAGCTTTACCAATGATCTCTCGCATTCGCTCCAAAGCCGTATTGTAGTCCTCCAAAGCCTCTTGCATGGCCCCAAGTTTCTGCTGAATAAGCCCACGGAAGTGATAGCTGCGAGCGAGATAGTAAGAATAAGAGAGTTTTGGATTACCATTACTCAACATTGTGAACCGACGGATGGCTTCGTCAGCGATCGCCTTGGCGTCTTCCTCGACTGCGGGCTGCTTGGCTAAGGACATGACAAAATAAAGCCGCAGTCGCGCTTGTACATAACGCAAATTGAGGTCGACAACTCGCTCTTCCCACTCGTCTCCACGCTCGATGGCCTGCTGGTAAACCTGGCGGCCCTCTTCCGGTCGCCCCAGTTCATAGAGCGCTTCACCTCGTCGGTAAGCAGCTATGTTTGCTAAATAGTAGTCCCGGCTCTCAGGCTTGTCCCCGGACGCTCGCTTCAAAAAGATATCTTCTGCCAGTACTGCACAGCGGAGCGCTCGCTGATAGTCCAAATTCTCGATGGCTGCACTAATCAACTCAATGTTTAGCGCGCCTAATGATAAGGCGATCGCGCGATCCTCCGGGTACTCGGCCAGCAATTTCTTAAGAATTTCCGACGTTCGATCAAAGGCATCCGAGGCTTCCTCAAGTTTCCCCGACACTTTGTAGCAGGTCCCCAGGTCACGATAAGTATTCGCCAGTTGGACCTCAGCTTCCTTCGAAAGTGAATCCAAAGATTGTTGCAGCTCAATCGACCCCAAATAAAGTTGTTCGGCATCGGCAAACTTGCCAAGCAAACGCTTTACATTAGCCGTCTTGAGAGCCACCACCGCGGTATCCCAGATCGCCTGTGGTTCCGTGGGGTTCTTTTTCAGCAACTCCTCAAATAGTACGTAAGCTCGATCCATCAACGCTTCACGCCGCTCCGTCTCCCCATTCATCTGGGATAATTGTTTTTCGGCGATATCAACAATTTCCAGAGCAATACCGCGGGCCGTTTCGGCGTTCTGCTCAGCAACCTCGCGCTGCTGTTCCGTCTCGTGATTTTGAGCTTCCAGGTCACCATAGGCGGATTGAAGCTGGGAGTTCTTCTGAGCAAATAACCAGCTCGTGGCAAGTGCGCCCGCCAGAATCAGCAAAACAAAGGCACAGGAGGTGGCAAACAAACGGCGGTTCTTACGCACAAGCCTCGCTAAGCGGGTAGTGATTCCATCTGCGATAGCCGTAACGGGTTCGTCGGCCATCCAAGACTCGACGTCAGCCACCAGTCGCCCGACCGTCTCATAACGGTCTTCCGGCCGCAGACTCATCGCTTTCAAACAGATCGCCTCGAGAGCTTTCGGTATTTGCGAATTCTTCTCCCGGGGCGACGTAAATTTTCCGGCACGAATATCCTCGATAACCTGAATAGTTTTGCCGTGGTGTGGAGCCACTCCGGTTAACAAAAAATAGAGCGTTGAACCCAGGCAATAGATATCGGCAGGTGGTCCAATGGCTTCGGGAATACCCTCGGCCGCTTCGGGGCTCATGTACGCCAGCGTTCCAATCACTTGACCCATGGTGGTGTTGGTCGACCCCGATC
>PABJ01000010.1 GCA_002699105.1 Ectothiorhodospiraceae bacterium
GGTAGCCAAGCAGGCCCTGCAGCGGCGACATGGCTATGCCCATGCCAAACAATTCAAGCGCGCCGCGAAGGTAACCCGACAGCTGAAAACGATGCTGGGCCGTGTAAAGCGCGATATTCTGCGGAAAGTGATAACAATAGATCCTCCCCTGCAGTCGCTTCTCGACCAATGCCATCGATTGTTGGAGCAGGAGAAAACGGATAAGAACAAACTGTATAGCATTCATGCTCCGGAAGTGGAATGCATCTCCAAGGGAAAGTCGCACAAACGGTATGAATTCGGCTGCAAAGTCAGTTTCGTGACCTCGGCCAGGCACAATTGGATCCTGGCGGTGCAGGCCTTACATGGAAACCCGTGGGACGGGCACACCCTTACCGGCTCTCTGGAGCAATGCGAGCGGATAACCAACCACAAGCCCGACATCGCCTATACGGACCGGGGCTACCGGGGCCACAACTACGAAGGCGATGTGGAGATCAAAGTAGTCGATTTGCGAAAGACGAAAAACCTCTCCGAGAATGCCAAACGGTGGTTGAAACGACGATCGGCCATCGAGCCGATCATCGGGCATACCAAACATGATCATCGAATGGTTCGAAACTTTCTAAAAGGAACCGAAGGGGATCGACTCAACGCGCTGCTGGCGGGATGCGGATTTAACATGAGAAAGCTCCTGGCTTTCTTATGGCCAATAAAACTCGCCATCAGCAGCATCGTTGTCCGTGTTATAACATTTCACAGAGCGGTGGAGCGCGAAATCACCTCCAACCCTCAGTTGAGCATGCTTCCCACATACTGAAAATGTTATAACGAACGTTCAAATTCCCATTTTTCAAGGTCGACTAGTCAGTTTGGCTGGGTTGCATGTAGATTTAAGTACTGATTATTAACAGCCACTAGTTCTTCAAAATATATCTCCAGAAAATCCTCTAGTTTTTTTCGATTCTTCCCATCTTTATAACGACGCTTATGAAGTTCGTTAACGTTGGCATGGCACAATACGCACAAACATTTCAAATTCGAGTCAGCGTTATTCGTTTTATTCATATCAATATGGTGGGTCTCCAAAAAATAGCCATCCAAGTACCTCTTGTTAAGTTTGATCCCACACTCTTCACAAGTAAAATGCTGTTTTACTCTGTATTCTTGACTCTTCTTGTCCCAATCAGTTGTATAGCCATGTGTATCCAGGTCATATTCTTTGGGCAAATCTGACCTTATAAATGAACCACTTTGCTTAATTTTTGGCAAATATTCCTCACAGAACTCAGTGGTGTCGATAACACTTACGATTTCAGTCTGGTTTCTTAAGCAAAGCTTGCAAAGCATAGGTTCCTTCCACTTGCCGTCAAGATCCTCAATCTCTACAGGTTTTGTTCTAAATACATAATGCCCATGGAAATGATTACTTGTCTTCTTTTCCTGGACAACATCACAATTGAGAATATGAAATTTGGGGATAATACTCTTTAACCCCTTCCTCCTAACCCAGTCCGGATCGTAACCATTGTCGATATATAGAAACCCACGAAACTTCTTGCCTTCAACGACAACATAAATTTCACTATGCGTAATATTTAAATCTTTGTTTAACGCTTCCGGGGTGTGATATCGGACCTCGGCAGGGACATTGGTAGATTCCACATCATCTGGATCTACTTTGAATTCTCTTTTGACTGTCTCTTTTAGATCTTCAAAGCCGTACATACTATTCCAACTCCATTTCTTTCAGGATTTTCTGCACGACTTCATCCGTTTTCGTAATTATGCGAAACTCTACCCGGCGTGAGCGATTGTCATCTTCGACCGTGGCATTTCTGAGAGTAAATTGACCGTCCGCATCCAATGTCCGTCCGGAAGAAAAACCGGTTGCCGTTAACCAGAATTGGATAAGGCGCCTAGTTTCGCCATCAAAGTTTCTGAAAGGGGAGTTGTAGGAAAACAAGACATAATCCAGGACACTTGCCGTTCGCTTCTGGGAAAGTGAAACATTATACATGTATTCCCCTCGGGAGTCGGTGTGCCCTTCAATGCGAACTTCCGCAATTTTGCTGCGGTATTTGTCCTTTAGAAGAATGGCCAAATAGCGAGGGAAAAAGTCATCGAGAATGCGTTTGAATTCTGGCTTCAAATTCGTTCTGTTGTAGTCAAATAAGACCCTTTCATTGAGAAAGCGGATTGACAAATCCTCGTCGATCACCGCGTTCCATTTGTCTTCTCTGAAGTCCTCTTCAAATTCTTCCTTCAGTTCCTGATACAGTTCCATCTTGGTATTCTTGAAGTCTTCCAGGATTTGGTCGCGCTCTTTCTGTTTTTCCCGAATCTGCAGCATATAGGAAATCGCAATAAACATAAATATGACCATCAAGCCGGTCATGATATCGGACAGTGAAATCCAGTATTGCTCTTGCGGCTTTTTGGTCTTGGAGTACTTCATAACACCAACTCATCGCCATTGCCGTTGATCCGTCTGGCGTATTCCATCACCATTGACTGGAGGATTTTGTCCAAGCTCTTGAAACTGGTGTTCAGGCGCTTCTGGAAACTTTCTTCAAGGCTGTTGACACGTTCCATCAACAGTTCATTGCCGCCCTCAATCACACCTACCCCTTCTTCCATCTTCTCCTTGATGTCCGCCCAGAATTCACCGGAATCATCTCTCAGTTTTTCAATCTCCTTTAGACTATCGATGAGATCTTCCACGGCATCTGCGAAACGAGCCTCTTTGGTTATCCATTCATCCAATTGGTGGCTTGACTCGCGAAGGTGAGTGGTTGATTCATTCATCGTTTCAGATGAGGACTTCAGTTGTTCGAGGCTGTCTCGAAAGAGCGTGTTGTCAACCATAACTTGCTGCAGCTCTTCAATCAAGCGTTTGAGAATGCTGTCCTCATTGGTGAGCTTGTTGGTGTTTTCCGCAATGGACGATAGGGTTTCAGAAGAAACCTGCAGGCGATCCGAGACATCCCGGAACTGGTCAATGAGCTTGGCTACCTGCTCTTTGTTTTCCATCTGCCATTGATTCAGGCGCTGTACGCTGCGGTTGAGTTCTTCGAAATTCTCCTTCACCAACCGGTCAATGAGTTCGCTGAGCCGTTCGTTGAACCCACCAATCACATTTTCGATGGCTTTGACCAGCGCTTCCGTATTGCCTTTCTCAAGTAGCTCGGTGAACTCCTCGAACTTGACTGCGATAAGCTCCCGGCTCTTCGAGATGTTTTCGTTCATCTTCGCAACATTGTCCCGGTTGTCGCTGGCAATCTGGAATTGTTCATCGCGAAGCCGTTGAAGTTGAACAACCAGACTAGTCTCATGATCGCCCCCTAACGTCGCGCGGATTGCCTCGAGTTGCTCACGATTTTCTTGCATGCGGCCGCTTATCTCATTGGATGAATCCCTCATGGCGTTCCGAATTTTCGAGAATTGAGTGCCCAAACTCTCTTCGGATTCGCCACTGAGATACCTGGCGAGGAAAGCAAACCCCTTTCTCTGGTCTTCTTTCAAGTCATGGAGATGCGCAACAACCTTGTTCAGGGCTTCAAGTTCCTCTTCGGCCTCCTCTTCATCGGCCTCGCTTTTGTGTCGAGACAAGTCGATCAGCCGCGCAAAAATCAGGGATAGTGAAATGCCGATAATGGAGGAGATAAAGGCCAGCTTCAGACCTTCCAAGAGTTCTGGCAGGCTGGCATCAATGTTGTCCACATTGAAGTTGTAGAGACCAACCGCAATTCCGATAAATGTGCCCAACACCCCTAAGGTGGTGAATACAGAAGGGATGGATTCCATGGCGTAGGGGTTGACGCCTTCAAATGCATCTCGGGATCTGATAAGGGTGCGAATGCTGAAGGCCAGCCAACCTAATAGAAGCAGGTAGGGAAAGAGAAGCAGGAATTCGCGCATGGTGCTAGCTCCGTGCAAGTTGGAAAGTAGGGCAGATAGAGATTATCGACAGAGTTGAGGAGGGAATGAGACGGTCATCAAGAATGGGGAAACTGGAAATCTAACGCCCCATAGTTGCTTGCTGGCACTCGAAACACCAATGCAATACCCTTGGTGCGGAAATTGAGGATACTCTCATTTACGTTCAGACCACAAGAGGCTTACAATACACTGAGGTTGGTTTTGGGGGTTGGGTTGATTGCTGTTCAGTCAATTGGATGGACACTTTTATTTTCGAGCAGCGAAAGAATCAACCGATTCATTATTTTTTGACTTCAGAACAATAGATTGAAAATGATGTGCGGAGATTTATCACGGGTCAAGCCAAGGAGATGTTATGGAGAAGGGATCATCAATGAATTTTGAGGATTATCTAAAAGCATTTAATGACGTCGCCCCGCAGTGGTTTGCCGACAACCGCGACATGGTTGCGCGTTACTATCGCTTCTTCCAGAAATTCTTCACCCGGGAGCATCTGGACTCGCTCACCTGGCCCGATGTGCAGGCCATCGGCGACCACACTCATGCCTTCAAGAGCATGGCCATCGCTCGCGGTAACGCCCTCGGCAACCCCAATCACCCCATCGACCACTATCGCACCAGTTTCGAATACCTGGCCTTTGGCGAAGATGATCTTCCCACCCGCATCGATCGCTTCGTCAACGACGAGCAATACCGCATCGCCTACTTCGGCCCGAGTATTACGTCTGAGATCCTCGGCTATCTCTTCGCGGAACAGTTCGTGCCCTTCAATACGCGGGACAAGTTCGCCCTGAAGCTGCTCAACATTGGTCCAGGCTTCGCACGCGGGGATTCTTTCGCGACGAAATACGTAAAGTTCAACGAGGCCATCAAACCGGTCATCAAGCAATACCGGGAGATTGTCGGTGCCCAGACCGATCTGCCATTGAACCTCGAAATCGACCAGTTCTTCAGCTACCTCTACGAGACCTATCAGCCCGACCCGGAAAATCCCTATCACATCCCCGCCAAGAAACTGGACGTGCTCCTCGACCGCTTCCAGATGCGCTTTCCGGATTTTGTCGATTTCCAGAATCCCGGTGAGACGCTGTTGAAGGAAGAGCTGGAGCCGAAACGTGGTCATCTCCAGAAATTCCGGGAAGCCGGTGGGGCCGATCATGTCCGGCGGATGCTGGAAGAGGGCAATGCCGACGAAGCGCTGAAGACCTTTTCGCGGCGCACCGGCAACATCGTCCAGTTCAATTCCTGGAAAGCCAGCTTTGGAGATGACGATACTCAGGTCATCCCCATCCTGACGGCCTTTCTTGATGTGGCGGAACAGCCGTATGAGGGACCGGAGATGGTCAAGCCCATCTTCCAGGCGATCAAGGCCAACGGCGTGAAGCCGGCCTGGGATACCCTCTCCGCGGTGCTGTGGTTGCTCCGTCCAGAGGACTACGCCCCGATAAAGATCTCTTATTACCGCATGCTGGCGAAAGAACTCGATTTCGCCCTTCCCGAAAGCCGCCCGACTCCCAAGGCCTTTGCCGAAGTCCTTGCCTGGATGAATGGGTTCCGGCAGGCAATCCAGGGACTCGAGCCGAACGACTGGGTGGATGTTCAATCGTTTATCTGGGGAGTATTGCCGGATGAAGAAGAAGCTCGCACTACGGCAAACTCCGGGCAGGATCAGGGACGGTATTGGGTCATCTCTGCCGGTAATGAGAAGGTGTGGCCGGAATTCCGAGATAGCGGATTTGTCGCGATTGGATGGCCAGAGCTAGGAGACCTGACTCGCTATGACGGTCCGACTGCTTTTGAAACGGCACTCCAGAAGCTATCGGGCGACAAAAAGGCGCGCTTAAATGACCGACTTGCCTGCGAGGAGTTTGTTCGTGGTATGCAGGTGGGGGATCATGTCTTCGCGAAACTGGGGAGCAAGCGCATCCTCGGTTTTGGCAAGGTGACATCCGAATATCGTCACGAGGGCAAAGGCGATTTGCCCAACCGTCGTGATGTGGAATGGCTTTGGTCAGGGAGTGTCGAGTTGCCGCGAGGTGCTTGGGTACCATTGAAGACACTCACCAACGTCTCGGAATACTACCACTTCCTCAACCATATCCTGCCGATTGTCCGAAAAACGTCTTCCTCGGGGGATGACATGTCAAATTCTGATTCTCCAACGCACTATTGGTGGCTGAATGCCAACCCCCGTATTTGGGACTTTGACGCGGTTGATATCGGGGAGCGCCAGTTTTATACCGCCTACAATGAGAAGGGTAACAAACGCCGCATTTTCAAATACTTTGAGCAGGCTCAGCCGGGAGATATCGTGGTTGGATATCAGACCAGCCCTCTGCGAGCAATTACTGCGATCTGCCGGATCACCCAGGGGCTGCACGACCGGGACGGCGTTCCCTCCATCGAATTTGAAAAGGTCGAAAGTCTGACCACCCCTGTGCCACTGGAGACGTTCAGGAGTCAACCGGGGATGCAGCATTGCGAAGTTGTCATTAACAATCAGGGGAGCCTCTTCCGCCTCACGGAAGACGAATACGACATCATTCGCGCCTTCATTGACGAGAGCGAAGTTGCCATTTCCACCGATTCCGTCCGTCCCTACGATAAGACGGATGCGATGAAAGACCTCTTCCTCGACGAGACCCTCTTCGACACCATCCTGGATCTGCTCCGCTTCAAGAAGAACATCATCCTGCAGGGTCCGCCCGGGGTTGGCAAATCCTTCATCGCCAAGCGTCTCGCCTACACGCTCATGAAGGAGAAGGACGATTCCCGCGTCGAGATGGTCCAGTTCCACCAGTCCTATTCCTACGAGGACTTCATCCAGGGATATCGTCCCGGAGAGGACGGCCACTTTGTCCTCCGCAACGGGAGCTTCTACGAATTCTGCCGCCGCGCTGCACGCCAGAGTGACAAGCCCTTTGTCTTCATCATCGACGAGATCAATCGCGGCAACCTGAGCAAGATTTTCGGTGAGCTGATGCTCCTCATCGAGCACGACAAACGCGGGGCCGATCATGCTCTGCCGCTGACCTATTCCCGATCAGGCGATGATCGGTTTCACATTCCTGACCACGTCCACCTGATCGGGATGATGAACACCGCCGACCGCTCTCTGGCCATGGTTGACTACGCCCTGCGGCGACGTTTCAATTTCGTTGATCTGGAGCCGTGCTTTGCCAGTCCCCGTTTCGAAGCGTATCTGAAGGACCGGGGTGTGCCGGAACGGCTCATTCAGCGGATCGTCCGCAACATGGAGGCGCTCAACCGGGAGATAAGTAAAGACAACACCCATCTGGGCCCACGCTACCGCATTGGCCACAGCTTCTTCTGTCCGCCCCATAAGGACGATTTTTTTCCTGACGAAACCTGGTACGAGTGGGTTGTCGAGTATGACATTGCGCCTTTGCTACGCGAATACTGGTTCGATAATTCGGACTTGGTTGACGGTCATCTCGAGCGGCTGAGAGGGTAAGGGCATGCCATCCGCCATACCCATTCAGAACATTTACTATCTGCTCTGCTACGCGTGGAACAAGCTGGCGGAGAGCGAACTGGTGCGGGTGGAATCACAGGCGCACCACTCGCTATTCGATCTGCTCGCCCAGGTGTTAGGGAACGGGTTGCGGCACGTCATCCGGCTGGGGCTGGCCCGGGACTACGTCGGGCACGTCGAGGAAATCAGCACCATTCGCGGCCGCCTGCAGTTCGACGAGACCCTTCGGCGGACCTTCTTCCGCTCGCCGCGGGTCTATTGCCGCTTCGACGATTTCAGCCACGACATCCTGCCCAATCAGATCATCAAGGCGACCCTGCGACGGCTCCTCCGTTATCCGGAGCTCGATAAAGAGATCCGGGCGTCGCTCTTTCCCATCTTCCGCCGTCTGGATGCGGTGAGTGACATCGCCCTCGTCAAGCGCCACTTCGGTCTAGTGCAGCTGCACAGCAACAACGGATTTTACCAGTTCCTGCTGAACGTATGCGAGTTGATCCACGATGCCAGCCTGCCCTCCGAGGGCAATGGAGACACCCGCTTCCGCGATTTCGAGCGGGACGAAAACAAGATGCCCCACCTTTTCGAGGAGTTCGTGCGGAATTTCTATGCCAGGGAAGCGCTGAGGTATCGGGTTTCGAGGAAGGAATTGCAGTGGAAGGCGGAGGCGGTGGATGACTTCTCGAGGCAGATGTTGCCTTCGATGAAAACCGATATCTTCCTGGAGTCGAGTGAGCGGGTCATCATCATCGATTGCAAGTTCTACAAGGAAGCCCTGCAGCGGAATTTTGATACGGAGAAGATCCGCAACGACCACCTTTACCAGATCAACACCTATCTGCAGAATGCCGGGACCGACGAGGACGATCCGCGAACGCTGGACGGGATTCTGCTATATCCGACCGTCCGCTCGTCGCAGCCAGCCAGCTATCAATTAAGTGGTTACACGATCGGGATTCGTTCAATCAACCTCGATCAGGACTGGCAGGGGATTCATCGGGATCTGCTGGCGATTGTTGACTGAGGCGGGGAGTCGGAGAGTCGGAAAGAAGTAAAGACTGTGGTCAGGAGAGGAGAAGCTGTTCCAAAAGTCGAACGGCTTTGGCTTGACTCAAAACCATCGACGCCCATGAATCTGTGAAATTTCCATGGAGCCTGCCGATTCTGACGACCGACCGGGGGGAAAATGCACAACGTCATCTTCGATCTACTCGACCAATGGCGCCACCTGCCCAATTACCAACTGGAGCGGCGAGCGGACATCTTCTTTGCGCCGTTTATCGCCATCATTCTAGAGCGACACTTTGGTGTCCCGGTGCTGCCGGATATTGTCCCGGAGTTTCCCCTTCATCTGAAGACGCTGAAATTGGGTTACACCAACCAGTCCGTCAAAGTCGATTACGTGGCGCTGTCGGTGGATCGAAATCGGGTCTTCTTTGTCGAGTTGAAGACCGATTCCGCTTCGCGGCGAGTGGAACAAGACAGGTACCTGAAAGCTGCGAGAAAAGCAACTTTCCCCAAACTCATGCAGGGATTGGAAACAATCAATCAGCGCACGGCCGCCAAACAGAAGTATCTTTATCTCTTCCGAATCCTCGAAAAACTGGATCTGGTCGAGATCATCACTTCGGAATCCAGAACAGGCGCAGAGATCCACTTGACCGGCAATGATCCGAAAAACATCGAGATCGTCTACATCCAGCCTACGGTGAAGTCGGTTCCCAAAGATGACAAATCAAAAGTGACGGTCATCCATCTTGATACGGTGGCAAATATTATCTCCGATGGCACCAACGATCCCTTCCTGCTGCGTTTTGCCGAGTCGCTCCGAAAGTGGGATCGTGAGGCAGCGGGAGTCGAATAGGTGTAATTGAAAATATGGCGTTGTGGGATTAAGCTATGGCGGGGTATATCCTAAAAAACGGAATCTATCAGACGCCCGATAGTGGTTTCGATCGGGTGTTCGATCTGATCTTTTCCCCGCAGAGCAAGACGACCACCTCCTACAAATTCGTGCTCTTGTCGGCGATCCTGAACAACATCTTTAACGCCGATGATCAACTCCGCCTGCCTCTCCGTACCATTTTCCATCATTTCGCGGAGGCCTTCTGGAATCTCTCCATCCGGCAGGGACTGTCTCAGATCGGAAGTGGACGTCAGACCGCCATCCGCAAGGCGTTAGAGGATCATCGTGACAAGTATGACATTGCCAGGGATGTTGCTTTTGAGAACATCCCGAGGAAAGACGAGGTGGTCCAGCAAGTGCTGAAGAAGGGACGTCGCTATGTGCTGGGGGCCCTGTTTGGGGACAGCGACGGCAGTCTGTATTCGTTCTCGAGCGACTGGGACTACATCCAGCTGAATCCCGATTTCTACGATTACGCCCGCTACCATCGCCTTGCCATAATAGATCGCAACAACTATACTTGGGCGCGCTATCTGGAGGCGGCCAACCCAGGCTGTGGCCAAATTCTTACCTATCTCGATTTCGCCAATAAGCGTCAGAACCTGAGCATCTACCGGTCGGTGCTCCAAGAATATCGCGACACCTGCTTCTACTGCGGGGCCTCACGGACGCGAACCTGGGAAGTCGACCACTTCGTTCCATGTCCTTTCGTCATAGCTAACGGTCTTTAGTCCTTGCTTTTTTCAAGAATGAAAGGTACTATTTCGCATTACCTCCTTCAATACTTTAAGATGAGGAGCAGCAAATGAAATCCGCCGCCATTGTTTGCACTTTGTTTTTCGCTATTCTTTTTTGCTGTTCCGATGGGAAGGAGGCAACGCAAACACTGACCGTATTGAGTTGGCCCGGCTACGAAGAGCCTGAACTTCGCAGTGCTGTAGAAGATTATGTAGGAAATTTGGAATTGAAGTTTGTTACATATACAGGTGGCGAAGATATGCTTAAAAAATACTTGGCAAATCCCAATATGTATGATTTAGTTGTTGTTGATGCCGAGTATGGGAAGGTCCTTTTTGATAAATACAACGCACTTCAAACCATTGATTTGTCTGAAAACATGGAAATTGCAAACAACGTTGACAATTACTTTGAAAAATTCAAGTATAGCGCAAATGAAGAACGACCTGGCTATGATATCCACGGAAATCCCTATTGTGTGAAAATCCGTTGGGGAACGGTAGCCATGGTTGCAGATACTGCCATTTCTGGGGAAGTTGCAAAAGAAGGATATTCATTGTTAAAGCAAAGTCAATACAAAAATAGAGTGCTTATTTTTGATTGGTATTTGCCCAATATGGGTATTTTTTCTCTTCTTTATCAAAAAGAGAAAGGGATTTCAAAAAACCCTTATGATTTAACAGATAATGAAGTCAACGAAATGTATGAAAGCGTGATGGTCCCTGTGAAGAAGAATGTTCATTCATTTTATGCCGATTTGGGTTTGGTTATTAAGGGTATTTATGACGACAATATTAGCATTGTGCCTGGAATTGGCGAATGGGCAATCGGCAATATGATTGCGGAAAAAGAAGAGAAAAGCAAGGATTGGTTTGTTCCTAATGATGGGACAATTATTTGGATTGAAGCACTTGCAATCCCCACGCATGTGAAAGGGGAGAAAAGAAAAACTTCGCTCAAAGTGATAGAAGCATTCACAACTCCGGCGATCCAAAAACTACTTGCTTGGAGAAAAGCCTATACTTCTCATGTCCCGAATAAGGAAGCCTATAAAATGATGGATATCGAAAAACGGTCAATTTTGAAGGCGACGACACTTGACGGTTTGTTAAACAAGGCATTTTTTAGAAAGATACCTGAAAACAATCTTGATCTTTGGCTGTCAACTTGGGCGAGGTTCAAAAATTGAACACTCCTAATCTGCACCTTTGTATGGACTTAAGGTAAAGATTCTCTTTGTTGTTTTGTTGCTAAGTTGAGGTTGATGTACTTGAAATAACCAAAATTTCCAAGTGAGTTGGCGGTGGAACAATTAGGCCA
>PABJ01000011.1 GCA_002699105.1 Ectothiorhodospiraceae bacterium
CTATCATGTGGTCGGCATCGTTGGCACTGAACGGGCTTACACGCAGCGGCATGGGCGCAACGCCGTTTCCCGTACACATGATCGAACACTCACTCTCCGCACTGTACGATGTACCGCATGCTGCGGGACTATCTATTGTCATGCCTGGCTGGTTGAAGTATAAGCGAGTGGCGCTCAAAGGACGTATTGCGCAGTTGGGTAGGAACGTATTCGGCATCGCAGAAGTCGATGATGCAGTATGCGCAGCGCAGACGATCGAACGGCTCACTGCGTGGTACGACCATATCGGAAGCCCGTCAAATCTCACCAAGGCCGGTATCCCAGGTGAGGACATCCCGGGAATTGCCGAGAATGTAATGAAGCTGGCAAACGTATGGAACGAGGAGGAATACACCCTCGACGTTGTAACCGAAATTTTGGAGCTTTGTAATTAGCCGGGGCAGTTGATGGAATCCTGCGATGTACGAGGACTATCGTTCGGGTACGGAGATGAATTGCTTCTCTCCGATATTTCCTTTTCACTCGAAAGCGGTTCTATTACCGGTATCATCGGACCGAACGGTGCAGGGAAGTCTACACTCTTAAAATTGCTGAACGGTATCCTTTCGCCATCTACGGGGTCGATCGAGGTAGGCGGCGTTGACGTATCGGACCTCACAAGCCGCGAACGCGCACAGCGAATCGGCTATGTGCCGCAGGAAGAGCTGGTGACCTTTCCGTACAGCGTTCGTATGATGGTAGCTTTCGGAAGGCACCCTTATGCAACGGGACAGGGCAGGGAAACACCCGAAGATACTGCCGCGATCGAACAGGCATTGAAGCTGACCGGGATCGACCATCTTGCAAATCGATCGTGCGATTCGCTTAGCGGCGGCGAACTGCACCGTGTCTTGCTCGCCCGTACGGTTGCTCAAGATACCGGCATCCTGATGCTGGATGAACCGAATGCCTTTCTCGATATCAAGTACCAGATCCAGGTGTTCGATCTCATTTCCAAGCTTCGTGCGCAGCATGGCAAAACAATCCTTTGTGTAACGCACGACTTGAATCTAGCAGCCCAGTACTTCGAGCGCATTCTTCTGCTAACTGATGGAAGGATTGTTGAGGATGGCGCTCCTGCGGAGGTACTGAAGACAGAAATCCTTGAGCGCCACTATGGTATCGGCGTAGATGTCCACACTATGAATGGGGTCCCTTTCGTTCATGCCAGGCGCAGCGATCCGATATAGCCGGAGCATTTGCTGGAGATGCGTATATTAGGCTCCCATGATATCTGACACGAAAGTTATCCGTTCATGAAAATTACTCGCCGCCAGGCCCGCGAAAAAGCGATGCAGGTTCTTTACGCGTATGAGATCTCGAAAGAGCCTATCGAAATGCTCGTCGAATCCATCGCCGCCGAAGAACTGAATGAATTCCCGGAGTATTTCAAGTTCGCGCAGAGCCTTGTTTACAAAGTGCTGCGTGAGAAGGCGATGATTGATGAAATCATCGTTAACCATGCCAAACACTGGGATTTCGATCGAATCGCCATCATGGATAGGGTGTTGATCCGGCTCGGAATAGCAGAGTTCATGTACTATGAAGACGTCCCTACAACAGTGACCATCTCCGAATACATGGGAATCGCCGAGCGGTTCAGTACGGATAACAGCGGAAAGTTTATCAACGGTATGCTGGATAGCATTCAACTAACGCTTGACAAGGAAGGGAAGATCAAGAAAACGGGGAAGGGTGCAATCACCAGCGGGATGAAACGAAAGGGAAAGTAGTTGTTGGGTTCAGCACACCTCGAAACAACGGAACTCGCTCCCAAACGCCAGCTATTTGGCTGGTATATGTACGATTGGGCGAATTCAGCGTTCGCCATGACGATCCTTGCGGCGTTGTTCGGGCCGTACCTTGAGCAAGCTGTCGTTCCGGAAGGCGGCGTCGATATACCGCTGCTCGGTATGTCCGCTGTAAGTGCAACCTCGCTTTACGGCTACGTACTGGGGTTATCCGCATTCCTCGTTCTTCTCAGCTCTCCAATCCTTGGCGCTATAGCGGACCGAACCTCGGCTAAAAAGAAATTCCTCTCGTTGTTCTGCTACACAGGCAGCGCAGCCACTCTTCTGATGTTCTTTGTCGGTCCGGGCGATGTATGGCTTGCGCTCGGGTTGTTTTTCATAGCGAACTTCAGCTTCGTTTCGGCGAATGTGTTTTACGATAGCTTTCTCCCGCATTTAGCCCCGCCCTCACTACAGGATGTGGTGTCAGGGAAGGGGTATGCGTATGGCTATGCCGGCGGTGGTTTGCTCTTCGTCATACATCTTCTGCTCGTTCAGTTTTACGATAGTGTCGGACTGCCCGATACCGGGATGGCCGTTCGGATAGCGCTCGGGAGTGTTGGCCTCTGGTGGGGAGGATTCGCGATGATCACCCTTATTCGGCTTGAAGAGCCCCCCGGTCTGCAACTCAAGGATGGGTTCTCCAAGTCCGTACGCTTCGGTCTGAAGAGCACGGTATCTGTACTTCGCCGGATAGGGAAGACCAGGCAACTGCTCTTATATCTGGTCGCCTTCATGATTTACAATGACGGCATTCAGACCGTGATCGCAATGGCGACGATATACGGTGCGGGTGAGCTGGGTTTCGACACGCTCACCCTCATGGGCTGCCTGCTCATGGTGCAAGTGGTCGGGATTTTCGGTTCGCGGTTATTCGGCTTCCTGGCAGGCAGGTATGGGACCAAATCCATGCTCATTGTATCGCTGGTCATCTGGTCAGGAGTCGTAATCTACGCGTTCTTCATGACGCAGCAATACGAATTCTGGGTGCTGGGCGGTATTGTTGGTCTTGTGCTCGGTGGCAGCCAGGCGCTTTCCCGCTCCTACTACAGCAAGATCATCCCGGCAGGAGCCTCCGCGGAATTCTTCGGCTTCTTCTCCGTCTTTGAAAAATTCTCGGCCATCTGGGGGCCGATTGCCTTTGCGGTAATCAGGCAAATCAGCGGCTCCGGCCGGATGAGCATTATTTCGTTGATCGTGTTTTTTGTGGTGGGCGTAATTTTATTAGCATTTGTGAATACCGCAGAGGCGGAGAAGGAAAAACACTTGTTATTCGAGGCTGCCTCTGCGACCTAAATCTATGTTCAACGTTTACTGCACAGCATCTCGTGTTTAGTACGATCCTCGGATTCCTCGTTATGTTGAATCCGTTCGCTTTGTTCATCTACCTCACTCCGATCATGGAGGAATTGAACCACAGGACCTTCATGAAGGTCCTGATCAAGGCCACCCTCATCTCGACGGTTATCTTTTACAGCTTCTTGCTCATCGGCAACGTCATCTTCGAGAAAGTCTTCCTGATTCAGTTCGAATCGTTCCGGATATTCGGCGGGATAGTGATTTTCTCGTATGCATTCACTTTTATCGTTCGCGGGCAGAAGGCGCTGCTGTACATCAAGGAGGACCTTGACGATCTCGCTTCGGAAATTGCGCTCCCGTTCATGGTCGGGGCAGGCAGCATTTCGCTCACGATATTGATGCGGTTCAACTATGAATTGGGCACTGCGGCGATCCTGCTCGGTATAAGTATGGTGCTTTGCTTCACCATCATCATCGTGCTGAAATTCGTGAAGGACAAGGTCATCAGGGAGCGGTTCAAACCGGCGTTCGATAAGAACATCGCGATTATACTTCGTCTCAATAGCTTCTTCGTGGGAGCAATCGGGATCGACATGGTTATCACTGGTATCAATCGGCTCTATTTCTAGATAATTGGTCAGTTGTGCCAGGCGAGAGATTATCGTATATTGCCAAGTCTGTACGGGGAGTAGCGTAGCCCGGTATCGCGCCTGCTTTGGGAGCAGGAGGTCGTCGGTTCAAATCCGGCCTCCCCGACATTCGAACCACCTTATCCATATGGATGAGGTGGTTTTTTTATTGCCACCAAACCCGATGAATCAGACCATCCGCTCTGGTATACATAAAATTACGCAAATGAAAACATAATAATTATGTAAACATAGCCTTGCAATTATGTATAGCTAAAATAAAACCACGAATCCTCTTGCCTTTACCTCCCTTTGTAAGTATCTTTTCATCACGTATTGTGTGCAATGATACGTGCGGTTTCGCTCAATGCTTGTTTTTAAGTCATAGATTCATGGAGGAGACACATGAAAAGACTTCTACTCATTATCGCGGTACTGGGCTTCTTTGCAAGCTCATCCTACCAGGCGAATGCTCAGGCCACAATAACTCTCGGTACCGGCGGGTATAGCTGGTACATGCCGTTTAATTACTACTGGTACAGCACAATCTCGGAAAGCCTGTATCCAGGTAGTGAGATGACTGGCGCCGGTTGGTCAGGCCCTGGCAAGATTCAAACGGTTTGGTGGGATGTAACTGTCGCTGAGAATTACACCAATGGCACTATAGAAATCTATATGGCCAACGTGCCGTATACCTCTGTTGTAAGTGGTCCATGGACACCGGATGCGAATATGACGCTGGTGTGGTCCGGCCCGGCACCGCTGTTCACCACGACTGGTTGGGCAGAGTTTGTACTGGATCAACCTTTCAACTTCGACGGCTCCAACCTCCTGATAAAGGTCAAGAAGGCTGGCAACGCTTACCAGTACCCCTATACGACATTCGACATGATGTACACGTACCCCACATACCTTTTCCGCTACGATTATGGCGATGTGCCCATAACCACGCTTGAAGGCTACGATTACGGCTCGGTCTATAGTTACCGCCCTGATTTGCGGATCAAGTTCTGCAACGAAGCACCCTCTGCTGTTGATCTTTCCGTACCGGAATTTGCGAATCTCCCTGGAACCATCCCTGTGAATTACTTCCTCCAGCGCCCGATTGGTGAGTTTTCGGCTGATGTCAATGTTCGCCTTACGGATCTCAATAGCAACACGGTTGTAGCACTGCCGACCTTTGCGCTCGATATCTACGATGCATCACCGCGTACAGGCGTCGTCTACATCGATCCGGGTAATATTCAGCCTGGCTGGTACCTCGTAGAGATTACCTACACCACGCTGGATGAGTGCGCCGAGTTCGTCGATATGAAGGTTGTCGAATCGATCCTCATCCTCAATGCAGGCGATACTCCGTGTATCGTGTATCCTGGCGATGTGACGAACGACCTTCTGGTTAACTACGCAGATAAGAGAGCATTCCACTCATACGTGCACGAAGCTAACTTGCGCGATTCCTGGCTCCGCGGCCCGGCACGCTACCGCAGCGACTTCGCAGGCAATCCGCTGGCATATATCGAGTGGACGCCTCAGGCCGCATCGCCGTGGCAGACGCCTGAAGGCTGCTACATGGATACAGACGGCAACGGTATCATCAACAACTTTGATAATATCGCCATTCGCGTGAACTGGATGAGAGACGCTTCCGGCCCGGCTAAGGATGTGAAGACCGAGCTATCGGCCACCACATTCGGCGTCAGCCAGAACTACCCGAATCCGTTCAATCCTTCCACGAGCCTCGAATATAGCGTTCCGGAAGAGTCGAGCGTTGAGATTCATGTGTACAACGGTGCAGGCGAACTCGTCTCGACGCTTGTCGATCAGGACGCCGTTGCTGCCGGTGTCTACAACGCAACGTTCGATGCAGCAGGGCTGCCGAGCGGTACCTACATCGCAGTCGTCCGCATGTCGGGCAATCTCTCCGATCTCGGCTTTACTGAAACAGTGAAGATGTCGCTGACGAAATAGTCCGATTGCAGCCCCGGTTGCGGGGTGAAAACATATTGAAAGCCCCCAGTCTTTTACCAAGGCTGGGGGCTTTTTTACGGTTTTTACGTTCGAATTCAATGCAGAATCTTGGTTAAGATTATGTTAAGAGGTGACGTTACATAATAGTGTTTGATTATACTTAATCTCTGCCGCAAACCTGACTCATCCTCCTGGATATTCGTGTAACTCATTGGCATTGCTAGACTTATCCCACCCCTGCCCTACGCATCCCACAATTTCATCTTTTACAATAAATACAGTACATAATATTGTAACTGTTGCTATTAATCACTATGTTGTGGTGTTGTGTTGCGTGTTTTCGACTCGCAAAGTGTGCAAACATAGAACATAGATTGTTCCAATCATTCATTCATGGAGGAGACACATGAAGAAAGTTTTACTGCCTCTAGCACTGACCGTGTTCCTGTTGATGCCGTTCACATCACAGGCACAGGTTACAGTCCAAATCGGCACAGGTACCTACACCTGGTACATGCCGTTCAATTACTATTGGTGGTCCACCATCAACGAGAGCCTGTACACAGGTACTGAAATCGCCTCGGGCGGTTGGTCGGGTCCGGCGAAGATCGCCGCCCTGTCTTGGGATGTTGCATCTGCTGTGAACTATTCGAATGGTACTCTCGAGATTTGGATGGGCAACGTTCCGTTCACTAGCTTGTCCAGCGGTCCGTACTATCCGGATGCCAACCTGACCATGGTTTGGTCAGGACCGGCGCGGACGTTCACAAGTACAGGGTGGTCGGAGTTTGAACTCGATCAGCCTTTCCAGTACGATGGCACGAACCTGTATATCAAGGTCAAGAAGGCCGGTACAGCATATTCCTACCCGTACACCACCTTCAACATGACTGCTCAGAACCCTTACCGGTTCAAATATCGCTATTCGGATGTGCCGATCTCAACGATTGAAGCCTACAACTACGGTTATGCTTATACATACCGTCCGAATATCCGGATCAAGATTTGTAACGAGCAGCCCTCTGCGGTTGACATGTCTGTACCTGAGTACGTCAACCTTCCGGGTACCATCCCTGTAACGTACTTCCTGCAGCGGCCGCTGGGTGAATTTACCGCCGATGTCAACATCCGTCTCACGGATCTCAACGACAATACCGTGGTCGCACTTCCGGAATTTACACTCGATATCTACGATGCATCGCCACGCACAGGCGTGAAGTACATCGATCCGGGCAATATCCAGCCTGGCTGGTACCTCGTCGAAATCACATACACCACGCTTGACGAGTGTTCAGAATACGTCGACTACACGGTCGTCGAATCTATCCTGATCCTCAATCCTGGTGATGTGCCTTGCATCGTTAATCCTGGCGACTGTACGCAGGATCTTATCGTCAACTATGCCGATAAGCGAGCGCTGCACAATTACATCCATGATGCGAATCTCAACCCGGATTGGCTCTATGGCCCTGCCCGCTATCGTAGCGACTTTGCCAACAATCCGCTTGCATACATCGAGTGGACGCCGCAGGCAGCATCGCCGTGGAAGACTCCGGACGGCTGCCACATGGATACAGACGGCAATGGTATGGTGAACAACTTCGATAACATCGCGATCCGCGTCAACTGGATGCGTACAGCACAGCCCCCGACGAAGGAAAATAACATCGAACTCACCGCCGAGACCTTCGGTATGAGCCAGAACTATCCGAATCCGTTCAATCCTTCAACGAGTCTTGAGTACAGCGTTCCGGAAGAATCGAGCGTTGATCTGCAGGTGTATAACACCTCCGGCGAAGTGGTTGCATCCCTCGTTTCGAGCGATGCTGTTGCCGCAGGTGTGCACAATGTGACGTTCGATGCTGCGAATCTCCCAAGCGGTACATATATCGCAGTGGTTCGCATGACTGGCAACGAATCCGGATTGAACTTCACGGAAACTGTGAAGATGAATCTCACGAAGTAACCTCTCGGGTGTTACAGAGCGATCTGTAACCAACGAATGAAAAGAACCGGTCTGCTTACTGCGGACCGGTTCTTTTTTTACCATTTGAGACGAGTCTATTCCACGGTCTCGTTTGATAGCTCCAGGTAATGATCTATGAGATTCGGCAGATTTTCGACATCGAGCGGTTTTATGAGGAACTCATCGCAGCCTGCTTCGAGGCTCTTCAGTCGCGTGTCTGCATGGGCGTGCGCAGTGGTGGCGATTATCGGTATATGGGAGTAGTTCGCATCCAACTTCAATCTACGCGTGAATCGAATGCCGTCGATATCGCCTTTGATTGAAATATCCATCAAAATCAGATCGATCGGATGGCTCTCAAGAATCTTCTGTCCGGCCTCCGCGGAGGCAGCAATGTGAAGGTTATATCGTTTTCCGAGCAGCAATTTGAGGAAGCGTTGGGTTGTCTCATCGTCTTCGACCGCTAGAATACCTGCCTTTTCTGTAGTGCTTTCTTCGGCTGCGGCCGACTCTTGTTGCTTGTGGGGTGTTTCTGACCGTGGTACATCCACTCGTGGGAACGTCATCGTTACAGTCGTTCCTTTTGTTTTTTCACTCCAAATTTCGAGACGACCATGATTTGCCTCAACGTAGTACCTTGTAAGGGCCATCCCCAGGCCCAATCCCTCGAATGAACGCTGCATTCCTTCTTCCTCCTGAGAGAAGCGTTCGTAAAGGCGGGGGAGATATTCGCTTCCAATCCCAATTCCTGTATCGTTGATCTTTATCGTAACGTCGCTCTCCCCAGCTCGAATGGATATCGCCACACTGCCGCGCTGCGTAAACTTTACTGCGTTGTCAATGACATTGCTCAGCGCCTGTTCGAGACAATATTTATCGATTGAGATGCAGACGGCTTCCTTCGGCGGGGAATACGAATACGAAAGACCCTTTTCCTCTGCTTTATCCTTAAACCTCTGCGCAGTAAGTCCAACAAATTCGATCGGATCGACTTCCACTTTATGGAGCGGGAAAGTACCTGCTTCGATGCTGGAGATGTTCATGATGTGTTCGATTGTGCGCACGAGCCGTGATCCCGCGGTTGAGATAGCGTTGAACATCCTCGCATGATCGCTGTCGATATCTGGGTCGATCTCCGTCTTTATAAGATCGGTGTAGCCCATGATGATGTTGAGTGGAGTGCGGATTTCGTGGCTCATATTCCCGATGAAGGAATCCTTTAAATGCTCGGATTCTTCGGCCTTTTCCTTTGCATGCCGTAGTTCCTTTTCGGTCTGCACCCGCTTCGATATATCCTCGAACATATACAGTCTGCCGAAGTACTTGTCGTTATCCCCGCGAATTTGCGTCGAGATTCTACGAATCGACCGGCCATCTTTGAGTTGCAGGGTATCGTCGATGGTATCGCGATTGGATTCAGTGTTGATCTGAGCATGCGTGCGTTGGAACGAATCCCGGTTCTCGATGGCGATGAGAAGGTAAGGGAGAATGTCTTTATCCGTGAGTTCGCCAGTCACCATTTGATCGGCGAGATGTTCGATATTCCATATCTCGCAGAACAGATGATTGAAGTAGAGTATCTTATTCGAGCGGCTATCGACCACGTAGAATGCCATCGGATTGTTGGTTGCCATTGCTCGTAACAGCGCTTCGTTCCAGCGGACACGCTCGTGCGATTGTTTCAGACTCGTGACATCTCGAACGCTCCCAAGCGATGTCGGTTCTCCCTTGTGTTCGAACAAGGTGACGTTCAGAATGGCGTGCTTTTTTGTGTGACCATCCTTGTGCAGGAGGGTGATCTCATACTTTTGCGGTACGTTTTCGCCCCGCATCCTCCTACGGTGGTTATCAACGACACGGTCACGGTCCTCTGGAGCCAATACCTCGATGTATTTTCTTCCGATAATCTCATCGACACGGTATCCCAACAAGTCGGCGAAGGCGGGATTCGTAAATACGAATTTGTCTTCTTGAATCAGGAACACACCATCCTGCACACGGTCGAACAAGGCTTCGTATAGCAGGGAGGATTCGAACGATTCCGCACGGACTTCTTCCGTGATGTTTTGAACGCGAACGATATATCCATCTGAGTCTCCCCAGGGGATGCGAATTTTCTGGAATTCGTAGGTATGTACGTGGCCGGGATTTGCTCTGCTAAGTTTTTGTTCGACCGTGCGTCCGAGCGGAAGATTGAGATAAAACCTCTTCCCAAGAAGAAGCTCCCTATCTAACTCCAGGTATTTAACAGCCGCGGTATTCACAAACCGCACTACTTCATCGGCATCGAGCGCAATGAGCCCGATCTCAAGATGATCTATCATAGCGATGAGATTGTTTTTCACTCCCTCAGGAATCTCATGGCTAGTCGTACCATTACCCATAATACAACCCTCCAATGACGATTTGTACTAGATGGATGATGCGGCCGCTGCAATACGAAAAGGTAAGATGAAGCTGGGTATGTAGGTATAACCGAGAGCAGAATTGGCTGGTGCTCTCAATTAATGCACACCCATCGTACCTCAATTACAATAGCACTTATGGTTAAGATAAACTTGAGATCAATAAATGCAAGTTTTTAGTGCCTTTATGACATATGCGCAAGAGCTACTAATTTCACGATAGGCAATGCCGAGGTATATCGAATTGCTGGAGCAGTTCGTCGTTTTACGATCGAATGATTATAGCAGGCCTTTATACAACCCTCCATCCACCGGGATCGTCGTCCCTGTGATATAGCTCGCGGCATCGGAAGCCAGAAATGCAGCAAGACTAGCGAGCTCGGCCGGGCGGCCTACGCGACCCGTGGGAACCACCGCTACTTGATCTGCGCGCACTTCATCCGGCGTACGGTTACTTTGCTTGGCGCGGTCCGCAAGCAGGTTTGTATACCGCTGGGTTTCAATGAATCCGGGAGCGACATTGTTCACTGTGATACCGAACTGCGCCATTTCATCGGAGAGTGTTTTTGCCAAGCCTGTCACGGCAGCGCGGTAGGAATTCGAAAGCAGCAGGCGGGCAACCGGCTGCTTTACAGCGATGGAAGTAATGTTGATTATCCGGCCCCATGATTGCTGCTTCATCCCGGGAAGAAACGCATTTATCAGCCGCACTGCACTCATTAGTGTGCGATTCCAGCCATGTTCCCATGCATCCTCATCGAGCGATTCGAAGTTTCCAGGCGGTGGACCTCCATTATTCGTCACAAGTATATCGACCTTCCCATGCTTCGATAGCACTGCGGATACCGTTGCATCTATTGCAGCTTTATCGTCCAAATCCGTGGGATAGCTTTCGGCGGTGATGCCGTAGGTTACTTTCAATGTATCTGCCAACGCATCAAGCTTTTCAGCGCTGCGTGCACAAAGAAGCACGTTGCAGCCCTCGGCTGCCAGGCTTTCCGCTATTGCCTTTCCGATCCCATCGCTGGACCCCCCAACGAATGCGATTTTTCCTTTGATGCCGTAGTCCATTCTCTCCTCGACTCTATTGATGGAATATATTCTGCGAATCAGATGTTATATTGATTTGCGGGGTATCTCATAATCTAGGAAAATCTCCTCGCGAACAAAGCCCCTGACATGGGCCCATTACAACGATTTTGAGTTATGGCAATTCTACCAATTTACACGTACGATGCGGCGGTTCTTCGCGCAAAAACAGAGGATGTACAAGCTCCCGATCAGGAGATCATCGAGCTTGTGATGAACATGTTCGAGACCATGAACAAGGCGAAGGGAATCGGGCTAGCAGCAAATCAGGTCGGTATCGGTAAATCGATCTTCGTCGTTGATATCGGTGAAGAGGACGAAGACGGTGAAGGCAGAAGCAATCCGCTTGTATTTATCAATCCCCAGATTATAGAGGTATGGGGCGATGATGTTTCGTTCGAGGAAGGCTGTTTAAGTGTGCCAAATGTGCGGGAGGATGTAATCCGGCCCGAAAGCCTCGTCGTGAAATACCGCGATTTGAACTTCGAAGAACAGGAGATGGAGGCGGATGACTTGCTCGCGCGAGTGATCCAGCATGAGTACGATCATCTCGAAGGGATATTCTTCACCGATTACTTAAAGGGTTTGAAAAAGCGGCTCCTCAAACCGACACTACGAAAAATCATGAAGGGCGAGGTAGACGCCGACTACAAACTTGCCAAGGGAATTCTTGAACCAGCCTAATCATCCCCGTTATCCGCAGGTATAATTATGCGCATCGTATTCATGGGAACACCGGATTTTGCAGTACCATCGCTGCAGGCAATCCTGAAATCAACCCATGAGGTAGCAGCCGTCGTAACTGCGCCGGATAAGCCCCGCGGCCGTGGACAAAAGGTATCGTCAACACCCGTGAAGCAATGTGCTGAGGAGCACAGCCTGCCGCTGATCCAGCCTGAATCTGTGAAAGCACCGGAATTCGTCGAAGCACTCCATACGGTGCAGGCGGATTGCTACGTGGTTGTAGCGTTCAAGATACTCCCACCCGAAGTGTTCAACATTCCTCCCAAGGGAACATTCAATTTGCACGCGTCACTCCTGCCGCGTTTCAGAGGGGCGGCGCCTATTAACTGGGCATTGATGCGTGGAGAAGAGGAGAGCGGTGTGACTACATTCTTGATCGACGAGAAAGTGGACACTGGAAACATTCTCTTGAAAGAGGCGATCCCGATTGGTAAGGATATGACTGCCGGAGAACTCCATGATGCTCTCTCAGCGCTGGGAGCGAACGCCATAGTGAAGACATTGGATGGTCTTGAGTCCGGTTCGCTTTCTCCGAAACCGCAGGATGATACGGAAGCTACTCCAGCGCCGAAGATTTGGCGTGAAACCTGCCGAATCGACTGGAGCAAACCGGCAGAGGAAATCCACAACCACATCCGCGGCTTGAGCCCGTATCCTGGGGCATGGACAATGCTCGGGGAAACCCAGTTCAAGATACTGCGTTCGGCGATTGCGTCTACTGAAGGGCAGGGAAATCCCGGCGCAATAGTGGCCAGTCGTGACAGTATAGAAGTGGAATGCGCGGACGGACGAATTGAGGTTGTTGAGCTTCAAATGCAAGGGAAGAAAGTGCTACGGGCAGATGCATTCCTACGAGGATATACGTTTCCGGAAGGAAGTACTTTCGAGTGAGTCCGAGACCTCCAACCATTATTGCACACCGGGGCTATTCCGGGAAAGCCCCGGAAAATACAATGCCAGCATTTGAAGCCGCCGTGGAGGCAGGAGCGGAATGGCTGGAAATGGACGTTCACAGAACTGCGGACGGCAAGCTGATCGTCTTCCACGATTCCACAACACGCAGAATTGCCGGGGAGCCCGGCTATATATGGCGGAAAGACTTTGCAAGGATCCGCTCGTTAGACGCGGGTGCATGGTTCGGACAGCCGTTTACCGGAACGAGGATCCCCACCTTAGAAGAGGTATTCGCGAGGATACCTTCGCACATTCATCTCGATATCGAACTGAAATATGCTTCGATCCGAAAGCAGCATGCTGCGGATGTCGGCTCCAAATTACAGGCACTTTGCGAGAGGTACGAACGAACCGGCCGGATTCTCGCTTCCTCTTTTTCAAAACAGATCCTGACGAAGATACCACGGCTTGCCGGGGCGATTGAAATCGGGGCAATCTACCATGGGAGTTTTTCGCAGTCGCAGGTACTTCGTGAAATGGAGAGAATCGGGGCGAGCTGGTTCATCCACAACATACGTACAATGTCGGCTTCTCAGCTGTTAAAAATCAAAGAAGCTGGTCACACAACAGCCGTCTTCACGGTGAACTCCGAACGGTGGGTCGATCATGCTGTACGCTGCGGTGTGGACTATATCATCACTAACGAGGTTGAAGCGGTAAAGGAGATCATTGCTCGCAAGTACGGGAGTGACCGTTAGCCGGATGCTAGAAACGACGATGCGAGCTCTGCCACTCGTTCAGCCGTCCCAGGTGTCCCCATTTCTCTCCGAATGCCGGCCAGCTTCCCGACGGTAGCATCGTAGTACGGTGCATCCTCGAAGTAGCGCCCCAATTTGCGCACAATGTTATCGACAGTGAAATCATCCTGGACGAGCTCCGGGACTATTTGCGTGCCTGCCAGGATATTAACCATGCCAATATTCTCGACGTTTATCAGCCGTTTCCCGATCATGTAGTTCAGCCGGGAGGCGAGGTAGCAGACGACCATCGGCGTTTTGTAGTAGGCTGTTTCGACTGTGGATGTTCCCGACTTCACGACAGCAGCCTTTGCGTGTTCCATGAGCCGGTGTGTGGCGTTCCGTAGTATTTTCATCTCCGGGAACCGCGTCCGAACGCTCTCGAATAATGCATCCGGCACCTGAGAAGCGCCAATGGCCACCGTGCAGCCGTTTGCCGCAGCCACACGATCTGCTGCTTCGGCCATCGGCATCAGCATGCGCTCGACTTCCTGCTTCCGCGAACCCGGGAACAGCGCAATGATATCCTTCTCTGGCAGATCGAATTCCTTCAGGAAGGCAGTTCTTTCGCTCTGCTTCAGAACATCCAGCAGGGGGTGCCCAACAAAGGTTGTCGGGATGCCCACATCTTCGAATATCTTCTCCTCAAACGGGAATGCAACTGCCAGCCTGTCAATCAGACCCTTCATTTTCGCAGCGCGATTCTTCCCCCACGCCCATACTTGCGGTGCGATATAGTACAGCACTGGGATGCCGTTCGCTTTTACCGTCTTCGCAAAGCGGAGGTTGAAACCCGGATAGTCCATCAGGATGACAAGTGAAGGCTGCCGCGAAATAAGCTCTCGTTCGCATGTCTTGAACATCCGGCGAATGAAACCGTAATTCTTCGCGACCTCCGCGAAGCCCATGATGGATGTGTCGGCTGTGGTGAAAAGCAGCTCAACGCCGACTTTCTGCATCTTGTCCCCGCCGATTCCGTAGAACGTCGCCCCAGGATGCAGTGTTGTGAGTGCTTCTACGAGCTTCGCTCCGTATTGATCCGCCGAATCCTCTCCGGCAATTATCATGATAGTGGGACCGGTGCTCATCGAAGAATATAGATAGCCACGATGATGAGGGAAGTGAGCAAGTATGCCTGCAGCGATCGGCGTTCGGACTTAAACGCCATGCCCCAATCGCCTTTTCCGCCATCCGGATTATACGGCGTGAAGCGCGGAATCACGCGCGGTACGTTCTCAAGGAACTTCTGGTACGGTTCGCCAAACTGCTTCTCAAGAAAGCCCTCTTCTCCGCGGATGATGTAGTGGTATTGTATGCTGAAGAAGACCAGGCCTGCAAGCTGCAGCCACGGGAACCACGCCATCGACATAATGCCAATGCCCATATAGATCGTCACGTTTCCGATATAGATCGGATTGCGGGTGAAGGAATACGGTCCGGAAGTCGTAAGCTCCGGGGCAGCATAGTCGGCCGTCGAGCGCGTGGTTCTCCCAGCGTGCGAGACGCTCCATGCGCGTATCAATGCGCCGAGTAGAACTACCGCACCGCCGATAATGAGGCTTTGAACTGTTGGTTCAGCAAACACCAAAACCAGGATCACAAAAGGGATCGGTGTATAGCTGCGTGTATTGTAGAAGATTTTTCCGAGGTCCATTGCGAATAACCGCTATTTGTGCGGCATTAAGTTCATAAATGCACGGCTACAAAGATAGGAAACTTTCTTCAGAGGCCGAGTGCTGTATGGCCTGAAGTGTGTGCGTACATTGGAATCTGTGTCGCTTTACGTATATTCCAATTGCCCTAATGCATCGCAATAACGTACAATTTCCTCACGCGAACAGAAGGTTGTATTGTGGAAACACAGACGGATACCCCACTCAAGCGTTCCCGGCTCCTTTACGAAGGACGATCGAAACGGGTGTATGAGACATCCGATCCGGATTCTGTTTTTATCGAGTTTAAAACCGAGTTTCAGCAGAAAAACAACGATAACGACGGCCCGAGCAAGGCCGAGTGTGCTGCGCGTGTTACTGAGTACGTGTTCAAATATTTAAACAGCTTCCGTATACCGAACCACTTCATGGAACGGCGCGATACCAGCGAACTACACGTGCGAAAGATGAGCATGATCCCCGTCGCTGTGGTTGTCCGGAACTTCGCCTACGGTTCGTTCTGCGAACGGTTCGGTCTTGATGAGGGCACAGAATTAGAATTCCCCGTCGTCGAACTCGTGTACAAGAACAACCAAATTGGCTACCCGCTTGTCAATGAGACCCATATTCTGGCATTCGGGGTTTCAACGAGCACGGAAATGAAGACCATGCAGCGAATCGCAACGAAGGCAAATGCCGTCATGCGTTCGTTCATGGAACGCCGTGGATTTCGGCTCATAGATATGTGGCTTGAATTCGGCCGCTTCGAGGGGGAAGTGCTCATCGGCGATGCACTGTATCCTGACTCGTTCCGTGTCCAGGAAATAAAATCCGGTGATCTTTACGACGGATCGTTGTACCGGCTTGAGATCGGGGATTACCGGGAAGAATACACACGGCTTCACGATAAGCTCACCGCTTAACCTCCACGCATTATGATCACACCGTATGGCGTCGATGTCGCTCGCCCGATTATTATTGTTTGCGCAGCGATTATCATCCTGAGTTTCTTTATTGCCTCGTTAGCATTCAAGGTCATTTTCCTCGTCATCGGAATTGGGCTGCTGCTGTTTACCCTCAACTTTTTCAGGGACCCTGAGAGGGAAACGCCTGCCGATGAAAACGCAGTCATTTCTCCGGCTGACGGGGTCGTGATTCGCATTGACGACGTTGACGAAGAGGAATTTCTCAAGGCTCCAGCGAAGAAGGTAAGCATCTTCATGTCGGCGCTTGATGTGCATGTGAACCGCTATCCGATCTCAGGGAGAGTGGGATATTTTCGATATATTTCCGGCAAGTACATCGCAGCATTCGATGATAAAGCCTCGCAGGAAAACGAGCGGGCAATCATCGGAGTGGAAGGCGAGCGTTTCAACGTATTATTCGTTCAAATTGCTGGACTCATAGCCCGCCGGATCGTTTGTCCCATCGATGTAGGTGATTCGGCGACTGCCGGTAAGAGGTTCGGCATGATTCGCTTTGGCTCACGCGTGGATGTCTACGTCCCCGTTGGCAGTGAAGTCCGCGTATCGTTGAAGGAACGCGTGAAAGCCGGTGAATCCATACTCGCCGTTGTTACATCCAGTGATAAAGCTTAATGCTCCAACGCCGTTTTCGGAATGTGAATATCGATATCCTGAAGGCATTGCTTCCGAATGCTTTCACGGTATTGAATATCATGAGCGGGTTCCTCAGTATTGCGTTTTCGTTTAACGGCGATTTCGTTACTGCAGCCTGGTTTATCGTCGCATCGGCGCTGCTTGATGCGACGGATGGAATTGTCGCCCGGGCGTTGGGTACCTCAAGCGATTTCGGAGTAGAACTCGATTCGCTTGCGGACGTTACGAGCTTCGGCGTTGCACCGTCGGTGTTCGTGTACGTATTCTTTCTGCAGGGCTATGGGATTGCAGGGGCCGTAATCGCCTCCTTACAGCTTGTCTGCGGCGCTCTTCGGCTAGCCCGGTTTAACATCCAGCTTACCAGTTACGTCAAGCGTTATTTCATCGGCATGCCGATCCCGCTGTCTGCCTTGATCCTCGTCTCGTCTGTGTTCCTTCTCTCGCAGGAAGAACTTCTGGCGAACCAGGCATTTCAGTATGTGTTCATGAGCATCATCATCGTCAACAGCGCTTTGATGATAAGCTCGGTCAGGTACCCGATCTTCCCGCGATTTACGCCGCGAGAATTCCGCGAGAAGCCGATGCAAATGTATACCTTTATCGGCGGCGGAATTTTCATCATTTTAACCATGGGCAAGGCACTCTTCCCATTTTTGCTTCTCATCGGTTTGGCCGGTCCCATTAGCCTGGCGGTGAAAAAGATTGTAAAGCCCGTCTCTGTCGAAGACCAGGGCTTCATACGAGACAAGCAATATTCTGAAGCTGCGACAGCAGATACGTAACAGACGGAGCTCAAAGAACGAAAGTATGTACAAAGCAAACATCACTATTACACTACGCCAATCCATCCTCGATCCGGAGGGCAAGGCAATCGAACAAGCGCTCGGTTCTATGATTGAAGGAGCGTTAAGCAATGTGCGAGTCGGCAAACATATCGAGCTATTTGTGAACGCCGATAGCCGTGAAAAGGCACATGAACTCGTCGAAAATGCCTGCAAGAAAATGCTCGCAAATCCGGTGATGGAAGACTACACATTTACGTTGGAAGAAGCTGAGACGGTATCCGCATGACACGACCGAGATTCGGAATTGTCGTTTTCCCGGGATCGAACTGCGATCATGACGCATATCACGTCGCCAAACATGTGATGGATAGAGATGCAGTGTTCCTGTGGCATAAGGACACGGACTTGCAGGATTCCGACGTTATCATAATCCCCGGCGGCTTTTCTTACGGCGACTACCTTCGCGGCGGTGCGATTGCGCAGTTTTCACCCATCATCACAGAGGTTCGTAAACACGCCGAGCGTGGCGGGCTGGTAGTGGGAATCTGCAACGGTTTTCAAGTGCTCACCGAAGCGAGTCTGTTACCGGGTGCACTGATACGAAATGCGTCCCGCCGGTTTGTTTGTAAAGAAGTCTTTCTAAAGGTGGAAAACGGCGATACGGCGTTTACATCCAAGTTGGATACTAGCCTCCCGATGCGGCTGCATGTTGCACACGGTGAAGGCAATTACTATGCGGATCCCGATACGCTGAAGCGACTGGAGGACGAGAACCGCGTGGTATTCCGTTATACAGACCCCACCGGGAATCCTACCCCGGAAAGCAATCCGAACGGTTCGTCCAATAATATTGCTGGAATTATTAACGAGCGCGGGAATGTTTTGGGTATGATGCCGCATCCTGAACGCTGCTCCGAGTCGATTCTCGGATCGGTCGATGGGCGTGGTGTTTTTGAATCAATGGTAGACTATATTATCGGCGAACGCGTCGAAGCAACAGCTTAGCAGGAGAACTGCATGTTTGGAAATATCGGCACTCCAGAAATACTGATCATACTGCTGATCATCCTGATCTTTTTCGGTGCGAAAAAGATTCCCGATCTCGCTCAAGGCTTGGGCAAGGGTATCCGGGAGTTTCGTAATGCTGCGAAGGACATTCAAAAAGATGCCAGTGTAGACGAAAAATCGATCGATGACAGCTCGAAGAAGGAATCTACATCGAAGTCCTCGTAAGTCGGCATTCAACATCGAAACTCGCTCTCCATTTTTGACCGCATGATGGGGGAGTCGTGCGGTCATTCAGTGACATCAAGAATGAAATAGCCTCCGGAACACAGTCCGTAAGTGCTATCGTAGCCAAGTGTGTTCAGGCTGCTGAACGCGATGCAGAATTGAACGCCTTTGTGGAACTGCGTGGCGATGATGC
>PABJ01000012.1 GCA_002699105.1 Ectothiorhodospiraceae bacterium
CCGAAAAGCTGCGCGGTAAGCAGGACGAACTGGGCTTCCAGTTTATGCTCGATGGGGAAATCGAGTACAAAACCGGCAATGTCGAGTTTCTCGATTACGAAGTGCAGGGGAGGATCGATTACATCGATAGCACATTCAAGGTGTTCTTCATCACCGAGTACGCCTTTACCAGCTCGGACGGGAAGGCCTTCGCGCGGCGCGGGTTCTATCATCTGCGTTACAACCAGGTCATCAATGATTGGTTGACATGGGAGGTCTTTGGTCAGGAAGAGGACAGCCGCAGTCTGAAATTGAAGAACCGCTGGATTGTCGGCTCAGGACCGAGGTTTTCCTTGCTGCGCAAAGAGAAGATGTTTCTCGCATTGGGCTCGACGTACATGTATGAACACGAACACCTCATTGAGCCCGTCGATCCAGCAGACGACGTGGTTGTACGCGTGCATCGCTGGAACAACTACCTGACCTACAGAATCGAAACCGACAACCGGATCTCGTGGCTGAGCACCGTCTATGTCCAGCCGCGGTTCGATGCATTCGACGACGTCCGGGTGTTCGGGGAAACAGCTCTCGGTTTTGGTTTATGGGACTTCCTGACATTGAAGAACAGCTTCAAGATCCGGTACGATAGCCAGCCTCCCGTTGGAATCAAGGAAACGGATATTGCTCTGACGACTGGAATCGTCGTCTCCTTCTGATTTGTCCCTAACCATCGAATTTTCGTACATTTTACCCTGATATTAAGTGGAATTCACAGAACCGCATAATCTATCGTGGAGCTTATTCTTAGCCTTCTCGTAGGACTGGTAGTCGGGGCCTTTATCACGATTCCGCTCGGTCCTATCGCAGTGTATGCTATCAGGCGCGCACTGGAAGGCGAGGTAAAGCGGGGAGTCATGGTAGGCGTGGGCTCGGTCACTGTAGACGTGTTCTACTGTCTCCTGATCACCATGGGATTGATGTCCCTTCTCGACGACGTTCTCCAGAACATCTACGTCCAATTGACACTGGCAACCTTCGTCCTGGCCTACGGCATCAAAATGCTCGTCGTTGACCGCAAACGCCGGAAGGCTGAGGAGAGCGACGACGACGATGAGACCGAAGAGCAGAAGCAGCGTTTCACGCGCAAGCGCTACAGCGTTATCCTGGGCATGACAATGGCAATCGCCAACCCGTCGATTATCATATCTTATACAGCGATCATCGGGTTTGTGTTCGCGAATGGATGGCTTGGGCCGACGATTGCCGAGAAGGTGGTGTTCTCGGTTGCTACCGGGATAGGCAGTCTGGTCTGTTTTACCGCCATGCTGTTCCTCGTGCGCAGTAAACGTCATCTCGTTCCGAAGAATATCATCCGGACGGCCGGAACCGTCGCTGCGATAGCCATTATGGGATTCGGTATTTACTTCGCTTACGTCGTTGTTCACCGTTTGATGAACGGCGTCTGATATCACGGCAGTCCGATCAGGAAAATCCTTCACACTTCGTAACTCTTACCACCGCTTGAGCGTCTTCCCTGTATGAGATTCACGATAACACTTCTTCTTATCTCTTGTATACCGGCGTTCGGGCAGGTTCGGAACGTGCAGCTCAGCAGCCCGAATTCCACGCCCGAGGAAGTAACGATCGCGATCAATCCGGCGAATCCTGACAATATGATTGCCGGAGCGAATATCAGGTATCATTACTGGTCGTTCGACGGTGGCAGGACCTGGGAAGCAGGGCTCTTACCCGCAAATACGTTCGGCGATCCGTGCGTGGCATTCGATGCAGATGGACGCGGTTATTTTGCTCATCTATCGCGAACCTATGAATCCATCATCGTGCGCTACAGCGACGATGGTGGAATAAACTGGTCGGATGGAACGCAGGTGTTCGGCCCGAGCAGCGATGACGCAAGACCAGGCGGATTGACGAATTCGAGCCTTCAGGATAAGGAGTGGCTCACCGTCGACAGGACCGGAGGACAGCACCACGGAAACGTCTACATGACGTGGACGGACTTCACGCTATATGGCAGTGAGAATCCGGAAGATAGCTCTGTTATTGTCTTTGCGAGATCGCTTGACCGCGGAGAAACGTTTGATCCGTACGTACGGATATCCGATATAGCAGGCAATGCTGCCGATGGTGATAACACCATGGAAGGGGCCGTCCCGTCTGTTGGTCCGAACGGAGAGATCTATGTTTGCTGGGCGGGACCGGATGGATTGTACTTCGATAAAAGTACGGATGCCGGGGAAACCTGGGGTGAAGACAAGGTGATTGCCGATAATCCCGGAGGATGGGCGTTCGATATCTCAGGCATATACCGTTCGAACGGGCTTCCGGTGACGGCGGTCGATTTCTCGAGCTCCCCGCACCGCGGTACCGTCTACGTCAACTGGATCGACTGGCGGCATGGGGATCCCGATGTATTTCTGCTTCGTTCCACAGACCAAGGCGCGACCTGGTCGGAGCCGCTGCGCGTAAACGACGATGAAATCGGCAACGGCAAGGAGCAGTTCTTTACGTGGATGACGGTTGACGAAGTAACCGGAGAGGTTTGCATCGTATTCTACGACAGGCGCGCATACAGAACTGACAGCACAGATGTATACCTCGCTCGTTCAACCGATGGCGGCAAGACTTTTACCAACGAACGCATATCGGAAGCCGCCTTTTTCCCTCAAGCATTTATTTTTTTCGGAGATTATAACAATATTGCAGCGTATGCGGGTACGATTCGCCCGATTTGGACGGAACTGAACGCCGGCAGATTGAGTATTCATACTGCGATTTTGGAGGAGCCGACATCAGTAGACCGGACCGGGAATCGACCGGAATCCATCTATCTACATTCGATTTATCCGAATCCTGCCCGGAAAGGCGACGAGCTTCAATTGAAACTCGATCGCATATCTGCAGGAAGGTTGCAGATAAATGTCTACGATCCTCTCGGACGTTTACTGCATACACAGTCCGAATGGGGTAACAGCGGAAAGACGACGGTACCGCTGCAGCTTCCATCGGAATTATCTGGGGCGATATTTATCCAGATTGCCGGTCGCAGCACCGGCGGCACAATGACGCAGGTTTCATTCACGCGGCCTGCTGTCATTCTCGACTAACAACCAGTATCATCCGCCTATAAGGCCGTGCGCCACGACGCATGCCTTGCGGCGTATCATTGATGGTAACACGCATCTAATCACACAATAGCATCCCGATGCCGCCCAAGGCAGAAGGATGACCCGGTATTAATGACTTCCAAGACAAACGGCAACATCATGAACGATCTTCATGACATGACGAAGGACGAACTCGTCAAAGAGATCGAGAAACTCCGCGAACAGCTCGACACATCTTCAACTAAAACGTCTACCGATCACCAAAGCGACGGCAGATTCGATTATGAGGAGCTACGCAAGCTCGGCACGAAGAACGCCGGCGAAGAGATGTTTCTCGCGACCGAAACAGGCAAGATCGTTTTTATGAACGATTCCTTCCAGGAAATGCTCGGCTACAGCGATGAGCAAGTCCCATTGCTCACGGTCCCGAAAATCGATCGCGAGCACACGCGGGCGAAGTGGCTGCATCTCGTCTCCGGATTGAAGAAATCCAAGAAATCCTCGATCTATTCCGGTCGTGTTGTCTCAGAGGACGGCGCGGTGAAGGACATGACGCTATCAGCCAAGGCAATCTCGTACCGTGGTAGAAAGTATGTGTTGGTGCAGTCGTTGCCGTTAGCAGCCCTGGAGGAGGATGAGGATGCAGGCGCCGAGGATGCGGATTCTCCGGACTCGGTCTCAAGAGACCTCATCGTCGATGTCGTCTCCGATGGTGTGATCATTGTCGATACGAAGGGGACCATTATTCAAACGAACGCCATCGCCGACAGAATGCTCGGCTATAACAAACGGGAGATCGTCGGAAAATCGTACGTGGATACGAAGTTCCGTTTCGCAGATGCGCACGGCTCGCCGATCAAGATATCCGATCACCCGATATCCATAGCGCTTGTGGATGAGACCACCGTCCGGAACAAGCGGATGGCAATCGGCCAGACGGCAGGACAGCCGAAGCCGCTCTATGTCAACGCCGCTCCGATTTTCGAGTCTCAGGGTGTATTGAAAGGCGCAGTGGCTTCACTCCGCTATCATGGCGCGTACGATGCAGGCCCGAGCGCCGGCTCCGACGGCGGACCAAATGCAGGAAACTTCGCTGAACTCGCCCAACGATGTGTGAAAGCCCGCACCACCGATGAACTTGAACGTATCGTCTGCGACGCACTGGCGGATTCGGGTGAGTACGGTGTAGTCTACATCGGAAAAGCTGCAAAAAGCGACGGCAAGGTTTTGCCAAGCTACTCCACCGGCGACAGCGCCGACTACCTGCTCAAGATTAAAGAACGCGCCGACGATACTGAGTTCGGCAAAGGTCCGACAGGAAAAGCGATTAAAACCGGCAAGGCGCAGATTTATAACGACGCGCAGGGAGAACCGAACTTCCAGCCGTGGAAGCGGCAGGCGGTCCGTTCTGGCATAGCGGCCTTCGCATCGTACCCATTGAAGGTGCAAGGCAAGGTATGGGGCGTACTCAATCTTGGCGCCAAGGAAAAAGGGTACTTCACCGAGATCAATATTACCGGGCTCGATGGGATAGTACGGTTATTTACCTACTGTCTCAACGCCCTCATTGCCGAAGAACGCAGGCTGGAGCTGGAAGAAACCAGCGTGCTGAACAACCTCCTCGTAGAGATGTACAAGCAGTATTCCCCGGCAGCTGTCGCGGTTTTCGATGCGAAGCCGCCATTCCATTGTCTCTCAGCGAACGAAGGCTTTTTGACTATGCTCGATGAGCCGTTCCGCTCGACGGGCGTCCAGGATTCCTATGTCAGCGATTTCAGCAATGCGCATATACAGAAGGACTTGCTTTCTGTACTCCAGAGCGCGATGGAAGAGCATGAACCGCTGATGGATGAGAATGTAGAATTCGAAAACCGCAAAGGCGAAAAGGAGCACTGGACGTGGACGGTCTTCCCCATCATGCACGGAAATGAAATCCACAAGCTGCTGTACTTCGCCATCGATATGTCCGATGCACAGCACGAAGCAGACCCGATACGACTGCCAAATCTTCCAATCGCGCTGTTCTCCATCGACTATGAGGAGAAGATCATCGAGTATTGCAATGGCGCGGCCGAAGAGTGGTTCTCGCATTCGGAAGGCGCGAAGACCATGCATCTGATACCGCATATCTCCCAGATATACGAGGGCGATCTTCCTGCGGTGAAAGAGAAGCTTAACGACCTTGCATCCAAAAAGGAAGATGTGGTTACCTTCCAATACGCGCTCGAGGGCAAGCGGGAGGTGCGGTACGAACAGATTTGCGCCGGCGGGTATTCCGATGCCGATGTGCTGACGAGGATCGAATCGGTAGTATATCCCATACCCGGTTCCAAGAAGTAACAGCTACGCGCGATGATCCATACCGTCCTTGAAGACGACTCCATCATCCTTCGGCCGACATCGGTCGAAGTGGATTTGAAAGCGATGGAGCACAACGTCCGGCAAGTACGGAGCCGCTCGGGAAGCGCCCGGATCATGGCCATTGTCAAGGCGAACGCCTACGGTCATGGGTTGCTGCGCACATCCCAGGAACTGCTGCGTATGGGTGTGGACGAGCTTGGTGTTGCATTCCTTGAAGAAGGCATCGCACTTCGGAAAGCCGGAATCAACGAGCCTATACTTGTCCTCGGCGGAATGATAGGGAACCAGGTTACTCACTATCTTGAGTACGACCTCCAAATTACCGCATCAAGTCTGTTCAAGCTTCAGCAAATCGAAGAAGTCGCAGCCGCAGCCGGAAAGAAGGCGAAGATCCATATCAAAGTCGATACGGGCATGCGTCGAATCGGGATACGCGAAGAGAACGCAGCGAAACTCTTCGATGCTGCACTGGCATCCGAGCACGTAGAACTGGCAGGCGTGTTCTCTCATCTCGCCAGTTCGCATGCAAAAGACAAGGACTTCACTCATCGCCAACTCGAACGCTTTCTCAATGTGCTTGAGTTTTTCCCGCGCCACGGGGTTCCCATGCCGGTGCGGCATATAGCGAACTCCGGAGCAGTCCTTCAGCACCCCGAGTCCATTCTCGATATGGTGCGCCCCGGCATCATGCTATACGGAGTCTACCCTTCCCCTGAAGTTGAACGACCGATGGAGCTGCTGCCGACGTTTACATTTAAAACGCGTGTTGTGTTTTTCAAAGTCGTCGAGCAAGGCAATCCCATCGGCTACGACGGTACATGGACGGCCCCGAAGGAGTCCCGCGTTATTACGTTGCCCGTCGGATATGGCGACGGGTACATGCGGGCACTTTCCAACAAGGCAGACGTCCTGCTCGGAGGGAAACGCCATCCCGTAGCTGGGAGCATATCGATGGACCAATGCATGGTGAACATCGGCTGGGATTCGGCATACGTCGACGACGAGGTCGTTCTCATAGGCGGTCAGGGAGAAGAAACGATCACTTGCGAAGAACTTGCCGCACTGTGCGGTACCATTCCCTACGAGATCCTCACGAATATCAATACGCGCGTACCCCGCCGCTACGTCTGATCAGTATTAAATCTCTGTTAATCTTGTCCCCGGATGTTCGGCTGCATTGTGCCGATTACCGCCCGTGCAGTACTTTCCTATCTGGTTCCTGCGCATGCAGGAAGGGACATAATGTTGCACACTGTTCACCGATATGAAACACAACAAGATCATTTTACTCCTCATCCTCCTCGCATTCATCGACGGGACGGGTGTTACCGCACAGCCGCTGCCCGGCGCCCCGAAGAATATCATCATCATGATCGGCGACGGTATGGGGTATAACCAGGTTCAATCTGCGAACCTCTACCACCATGGGACGTTCAACGCACAGCAGTATGAACAATTCCCGGTCTCCCTCTTTGTGAGCACCTACCCTGCACGTTTCGGTACATCCGACGATCCGGCGGAATGGAGCTCGGAATACAATGCGGCACAAGCATGGACGGACTTCGATTACGTGAAGAGCGGGTACACCGACTCAGCGCCGGCTGCCACTTCCATGGCGACTGGGAAGAAGACCTATTCGCGGGCGATAGGTATGGACCTTGATTTTCAGCCGATCGAAACCCTGTGCGAATTCGCAAAGAGTCTCGGGAAATCAGCAGGCGTGGTGTCGTCGGTCCAGCTTTCGCATGCTACTCCCGCAGGGTTTGCAGCGCATAGCAAGCACCGCAACAGGTACGAGGAGATCGCCCGCGCGATGTTTATCGAAAGTGAACTCGATGTCATCATGGGCTGCGGAAATCCCGACTACGACAATAGCGGGCAGCCTGTTGAAGACGACAAGGAATATAAATACGTCGGCGGAGAGGAAACCTGGTTGGCAGTGACATCGGGGAAAACCACATTTCCTGTCGCCACCGACGGCGGCATGACCATGCTGCAGGATTCCGATGGAGAGGGCACTCCCGATGCCTGGCATTTTATTGACGCAAAGCAGGAATTCGAACAGCTGCGCACTGGCGATACTCCTGCACGCGTGCTTGGTATCCCTCGTGTCCACAAGACGTTGCAGCAATCGCGCGGGGAAGGCGAAGGCAGAGAAGATGCGTATGCTGTGCCGCTCAATGAAGGCGTTCCCGCTCTCGCCGCCATGGTCGAAGGCGCGCTGAACGTACTCGATAATGATGCAGATGGGCTCTTTCTGATGATCGAAGGCGGAGCTATCGACTGGGCGGGACACGCGAATCAGCCGGGGCGACTCATCGAAGAACAGCAGGCATTCAACGATGCCGTCGATGCTGTCATCGATTGGATAGAGCGGAACGGAGGATGGGAAGAAAACCTGCTTATCATCACTGCCGATCACGAGACTGGCTACCTCACCGGCCCGAAAGAGCGGGACAATTCACCGGTCTCGAATCCCCTGGTGAGCACAGGCAAAGAATCCATGCCGGAGATGCGGTTCAACAGCGACGGGCATACAAATCAACTTGTGCCGCTGTATGCTAAAGGCGCCGGTAGCGGGTACTTCAATATGTTCGCCGATGAACATGATCCTGTACACGGATACTACGTCAACAATACCGAAATCGCGCAGGTCGCATTTATGCTGTGGGGAAGGAATTACTGATACCTACTCTACGCGCCGCAGCCATTCCTTTGTCCCAAGCTTTTCAGAGGCAAGGTTGGATGCGTAGGTGCGTTCTTCAGCCGCCGGTTCGGATGGAGTGCAGGTATAGAGGTCCGCGAAAGCATCCATCATGTATTGCTGGATATCCTCTCTGGTCCGGTCGGTAAATGTATTCAACGGACTCACCTTCTTCTGCGCACTCGGTATGCCTTTCGTTTGCATACGTTCACGACCGAGACGCAGGACAGACATGAGGGTCTCTTCGCGAAGATCGTATGCGATTGTGGTGTGATGAAGCAGGGCTCCCCATCTGCGGGCCTGCGCCGCCCCGCCGATTTTCGCAACCGGCGAAGCTATGTCGTTGATAGGTTTGTAGGTTGCAGGTATGCCTAATGATCTGAACGCCTGCACAGCCCAGCGGTCGAACAAGGCAAACGACTCACGGTACGACATCCCATCCGCTAAGGATTCGGGAACGATGACCGAGTATGTAATCGTCTTGCCGGGCTCCACTATCATCGCGCCGCCCCCGGTCATTCTCCGCGCGAAGGTAAATCCCCGTTGCTCCAGTTCCTCCGTGTCGATTTCATTTGCAACGCTTTGGAAGGAGCCGAGGATGACGGCGGGTTCGGCCCAGTCCCACATCCACATTACCGCTGGCCTCAGCCCGTCGGCGACGGATTTTTGGAGGGCGACATCGAGGGCAATATTATCGATGGAAGACATGGGAGGCTGTGAAAAGACATGAAATTCCAGCTGCCGGAGTCTTTCAACATACCTCTCATCAAGAGGCGTTTCGCTCCATTCTTCGCGCCAGGACTGAAACGGAGGGTCCGGAGGGAGTTTTTTTAGATGAATAGGACTCAAAATAGTCTTTTTACTTGCCTATGGTTTCTCTAATTGCGATTTTTGTAACGAATAGGAGTCCGCTCCTAACTCATTCATCTTTCAGTACATAGGTCCATGTACCCAGCCTTGTCATACCGCTCATACATCCTTGCACAGTCGATGCTGCGCTATGGCAATCCGTCTGCCCAGGGCAGAACCCGCTCCCGCAAGATTCAGCAGTTCAAGCATTACTGCACGGATGCACCTATCTAGCATCCATCCCGCCCCGCAATGCGCCCGCAGCGGCGCAAGACTCGTTACGTCGAATATAGACTTTTCAGATAATAGCAGACCATTTCAACGAATTTTCATGCCGTACCAATACACGGCAAGACAAGGAGTATTACCAAGTGAATAAGGATTTCCTCACCGTTCTCGATATGAGCGCCGACGAGATTCGCGAGACATTCAAGATCGCGCTCGATATGAAGAAAGACCGCAGCAAGTATGCTGATGTCCTGAAAGGCCAAACCCTCGCACTCATTTTCGAAAAACCATCGCTGCGGACGCGCACAACGTTCGATGTCGGCATTCAGCAGCTCGGCGGATTCTCCATCTATCTCTCGCCTGCAGAGATCAACCTTGGCAAGCGCGAGTCGGTGTACGATGTTGCGAAGAACCTTGAGCGCATGGTACAGGGTATCATGATCCGCACATTCGCGCATCAGATCGTCATCGACATGGGCAACTGGGCGTCCATCCCCATCATCAACGGGTTGACCGACTACACACACCCATGCCAGGCGATGGCCGATTTTCTGACGCTCCACGAGGAGAAGGGCGACCTGAAAGGCCTGAAGCTCTGCTACGTCGGCGATGGCAACAACGTTGCGCATTCGCTGATGTTTGCAGGCGCACGCCTCGGCGTAGATGTAACTGTCGCTTGCCCGCAAGGCTACGAGCCGAATCTGAACGCCTTCCGGACAGCTGTCGAAGCAGCGAAAGAAAGCGGTGCAACGATCGAAGTTGTGAACGATCCGAAGGCAGGCGTGAAGGACGCCGACGCGGTGTATACCGATGTATGGGCATCGATGGGCCAGGAGGAGGAAGCCAAAGAGCGCGACCGCATCTTCCGTCCCTACCAGGTGAACGAGGAACTGATGTCGCACGCGAAGAGCGATGCGATTTTCCTGCACTGTTTGCCCGCACACCGCGGCGACGAAGTGACCGATGCGGTCATCGATGCACCGTACAGCAAGGTGTTCCCCGAAGCGGAGAACCGCCTGCACGCGCAGAAAGCCGTCATGTATCAGCTAATGAACTAGGCGGCTGACGTGCCAAAAACAGCCTTAATAGCAATCGGTGGAAACTCGCTCATCCGCGCGGGTGAGCGAGGCGCCATTAACGAACAGCTCGGCAATGCCCGCGCAACTGCGAAGAGTATCGTCCAGATGATCGCGCAGGGTTGGCGGGTTGTCGTCACGCATGGCAACGGTCCGCAGGTCGGTGCAGCGCTGCTCCGCTCGGAACGCGCCAGCGGCGAAGTGTACGATCATCCCCTCGATGTATGTGTCGCCACGACGCAAAGCGAGATCGGGTATCTGCTCCAACGCGCTCTGGAAGACGAACTCCGCGAACACAAACTCGATAACCGCGTTGCAACCGTCCTGACCAAGGTCCGGGTCGATCCCGCAGATCAGGCATATCAGAATCCGACGAAACCTATCGGTCCGTTCTACACGAAGGAGGTCGCGCAGGAAAAACAGCGCACACTGGGCTGGGATATCGTCGAGGATTCGGCGCGCGGATACCGCCGTGTTGTACCATCCCCTGAGCCGAAGCATGTCTACGAGGAGCCGATCATTCACGAAATGATCGAGAGCGGCAATATCGTCATCGCACTCGGCGGCGGCGGCATTCCCGTGATTGAAAAAGAGAACGGCGATATCGAAGGCTCCGAAGCCGTCATCGATAAGGACAGAGCTTCTTCCCTCCTGGCCTCAAGTCTGAAGGTGGACCTGTTCATCATCAGCACAGATGCCGACCAGGTGTATATAGACTTCAAGAAAAAGACGCAGCATGGCATCCAAACTGCGACCGCAGAGGAGATGCAGCAGCATTACGATAGCGGCCAGTTTCCTGCCGGCAGCATGGGCCCGAAGGTGCAGTCTGCGATCCGTTTCATTGAAAACGGAGGAAAGAAAGTGATCATCACCTCCTACGAGTATTTGATGGATGCACTTGATGGAAAGGCCGGAACGCATATAGTAGATGGGAAAGGAGACGCGTCATGACGCTACAGCATATAGTTGAATCGCAGCAATTCACCGTACCGCTCCTCATGGAGTTTTTCAAACGTACCGAGGATATGCGGAAGATCGTCCGCCGGGGAGGGACCAGGGATTTCGAATCCAAGATCCTGGCTTCGCTGTTCTATAAGCCTTCCACAAGGACCCGGTTCTCGTTCGAGGCTGCGATGCACCGGCTTGGCGGCCGCGTCATCAGCACGGAGGAAGCGACAGAGTTCTCCTCAGAGATCGAAGGCGGTACGCTGGAAGACACTATTCGCATTATCTCCAACTTCTGCGACGCGATCGTCTTGCGCCACAACCAGGAGGGCGGCGCGAAACGCGCAGCTGAAGTCTCTTCGGTGCCTATCATCAATGCAGGCGACGGTACCGGCGGCCAGCATCCTACACAGGCCCTCCTCGATCTCTATACGATCTATAACGAGTGCAACAAGCTCGACGGGCTTTCTGTCGCTCTCATCGGCGCATTGGATTACGGACGCACTGCGCGTTCGCTCGCGTACCTGTTGAGCAAATTCGACCGTACGAAGCTGTACTTCATCGCCCCGGAAGAAATGCAGATCAAACCGGATATTCTTGAGCATCTGGATGAAAACGGCGTTGTTTATGAGCTTCTCTCCAACCCTGAGAAAATCATCGCGAACGTCGACGTTGTGTACCAGACGCGGATAGATCATTCGCGATTGCAGTCGAAGAACATCGAACTGACGCACTATAACATCGACGCGAATGTGCTTAAGAGAATGAAATCGGATGCCATCATCATGCATCCCCTCCCGCGCTCCGTGGAGATCGACCCTGCTGTGGATAGCGATCCCCGCGCGGCATATTTCCGCCAGGCGAGAAACGGACTCCTCGTCCGAATGGCGCTCCTGACGATGCTATTCGATCAGGATTATTAACCGGAAACCATCAAGACTTTTAACCGATAGAAATGGAACAGTAAATGAACACTCAAGAACTTATCGCGCTGGAAGAAGAATACGGCGCGCACAACTATCACCCTCTGGATGTCGTTATTGAACGTGCTGAAGGTGTGTGGGTCTACGATGTGGAGGGTAATAAATACCTCGACTGCCTTGCGGCATACTCTGCCGTGAACCAGGGCCATTGCCACCCGAAGATTCTCGAAGTCTTTCAGGAGCAGGCAAAGAAGGTCACGCTTACCAGCCGCGCCTTCCGCAACGATCAGCTTCCGCTGCTGTACAAGCAGCTGCACGACATGACGGGATTCGACCTTTCGCTTCCGATGAACTCCGGCGCCGAGGCCGTCGAGACAGCGTTGAAAGCAGCCCGCAAGTGGGGCTATACGGTGAAGGGCATTCCGCAGGATAAGGCAGAGATCATCTGCGCGACGGATAACTTCCACGGCCGCACGATCACAATCGTGAGCTTTTCGACCGAGCACGACTACCGCAACGGCTACGGGCCGATGACCCCGGGCTTCCCAATCGTCAAGTACGGCGATATAGAAGACATGAAGGCGAAGATCAACGAGAATACTGCCGCCATCATGCTCGAGCCCATCCAGGGCGAGGCAGGCATCATTATTCCGCCGGACGGGTACCTGAAAGAAGTAGAGAAACTCTGCCGCGAGAATAACATCCTCCTCATCATGGACGAGATCCAATCCGGATTGGGACGCAGCGGAAAGCTGTTCGCCTACGAACACGAAGGCATCCAACCCGACGCCGTGATCATCGGTAAAGCGCTCAGCGCCGGTTTTGTGCCGGTATCTGCGGTGCTCGCGAAGAAGGAAGTTCTCGGCGTGTTCAAGCCCGGCGAACATGGCTCCACATTTGGCGGGAACCCCCTCGCTGCTGCTGTCGCACGCGCTTCGCTGCAGGTCATCGTCGATGAAAAGCTCGTGGAACGTTCCGCAGAACTCGGCACGTACTTCATCGATGAACTCCGCAATATCGATAGCCCGCATATCAAAGAAGTCCGCGGGCGCGGATTGTGGATCGGCTTCGAACTCAACACGGCTGCGCGTCCGTATTGCGAAGCGCTTATGGAAGAAGGAATTCTCTGCAAAGAAACGCACGAAAACGTGATCCGCATCGCACCGCCGCTGGTGATCACGAAAGAAGAAATCGACTGGGCGCTCGAACGCATTCGCAAGGTCGTCTCCCAGCTCGCGGCTGCACCGGCAGCATAACGCAAGTACATTACATCACTATACAACGAACAGGAGTTTTGTTCATGGCTGAAAAGAATCCCATAACCACGATTATCATCGGCGCTGCCGGGCGCGATTTCCATAACTTCAATACCGTCTATCGCGATAACGACCGGTACAAAGTTGTGGCGTTTACCGCAGCGCAGATTCCCGATATCGACGGACGCCGCTATCCGAAAGCACTTGCCGGCGATCTCTACCCGAAAGGCATTCCTATACACGCCGAAGAAGACCTCGAAAAACTGATCAAGAAGCACAACGTGGAAGAATGCGTCTTCGCCTACAGCGACGTGCCGTACGACCACGTCATGAGCATTGCGATGCGCGTGAACGCTGCAGGCGCACACTTCAAGCTCATCGGCGGAGAGCCGACGTTTATCAAGAGTAAGAAGCCGGTCGTCTCCGTGTGTGCAGTGCGTACCGGAAGCGGCAAGAGCCAGACGACACGCCGCGTGAGCGCGCTGCTCCAGGCCATGGGCATGAAAGTAGCCGCCATTCGCCACCCGATGCCGTACGGCGATCTTGCAAAGCAGAAGGTACAGCGGTTCGCAAAGGTTGCCGACCTCAAGAAGCACAACTGTACGATCGAGGAGATGGAAGAGTACGAACCGCATATCGTAAGCGGCACCGTTATTTACTCCGGTGTGGACTACGAAGCGATCGTACGCAAGGCAGAGGAAGAAGCAGACATTATCCTTTGGGATGGCGGCAACAACGATATGCCGTTCCTGAAGAGCGACCTGCACATCGTCATCGCCGATCCGCTGCGCGTTGGCGATGAGCTGTTCTACTACCCGAGTGAAGCGAATCTCCGCTTAGCCGATGTTGTTATTATTAACAAGATCGACTCCGCGATGCCGGAAGACGTCCTGATGCTTCGCGATAACATCCGCAGCGTTAATCCTACGGCGAAGATCGTGGAAGCGGCCTCCCCGCTGACGGTCGAGCGCAACGAGCTCATCCAGGGCAAGAAAGTCCTCGTCGTCGAAGACGGCCCGACGCTTACCCACGGCGAAATGCAGTTCGGTGCAGGCGTGGTTGCTGCACAGCGCTACGGCGCAGCCGAACTCATCGATCCGCGCGAATACGCTGTCGGGACGATAAAGGATACGTTCAAGAAGTATCCCGATATCGGTACGCTGCTTCCGGCAATGGGCTACGGCGAGAAGCAGGTGAAAGATCTCGAAACGACGATCAACAAGGTGCCGTGCGATCTCGTCGTTATCGGAACACCGATCGACCTGAAGCGCATCGTCAAGATGAAGAAGCCGGCTCTCCGTGTCGGATACGAACTGCAGGAAATCGGCACGCCAAACCTGAAGACGATCCTCGACGAATTTATCGCGAAGCTGTAATCCCTCCCTGCGATTGGTTTTCAAGCCCCCGCCGCAAGGCGGGGGCTTTTTTTGTAATACGCTCTGAATCGATTGCCTGCCTCTGCCGATTCGCATTTCGGACCATTCAGTCTTGACATTTGATGAAACGAAGTATATATTCCCCCATCACGCTTTGAGACATAGCGCGGATGCTCCTGCAGGAACGGCGCGCAAAAGGTATGTTGGCTATATGAGTAAGCATAAATGGCTTGACTCTTTGCCATGCTCTATGCGTGAATGAGGGGCAGGCCTGTAAATACAATATGTTCAACGGGCTAAAGGAAAAAGCCACATGAAAAACCTAACTAAGTACCCCCCCCCCCCCC
>PABJ01000013.1 GCA_002699105.1 Ectothiorhodospiraceae bacterium
AACTCACCTATGGTGGTGGCAAAACACATACGCTGATTACAATGCGTCATCTTATGACCAATCCTGATAAACTGCCAGCTCTACCAGCTGTGGCAGAATTCAAAGAGGCCATCAGTCAGAATCCTCCCAAAGCTCGCATTGCAGGACTTTGCTTTGATAAACTGGATGTCGAGAAGGGGATGGAAGTTCGCGATCCGAATGGGAATAAACGCACACTAAAACAACCATGGAGTGTGTTGGCGTGGCAGATCGCCGGGGATGAAGGCCTGATATTGCTCCATGCTGATAAACAGTCCGAAGAACGGGAATCGGCACCTGCAGAGAACCTGCTTACCGAATTATTGGAAATTCCTGTCAAGCATGGATTGGGTGTTTTGATTCTCATCGATGAAGTGTTGATGTACGTACGTGAGAAGGTTGCAACGGATCCTAAATGGAGGGACCGAATGGTAAACTTCTTCCAGTACTTGACGCAGGCCGCGACGAAGGTGGACCGGTGTTGCATAGTGGCCTCGTTGCTAGCGAGCGATCCTACAAAGAGTGATGCTACCGGTCGTCAGCTACAGGGTGAACTCTACGACATCTTCCAACGTCAGCGGGAAGAGGCTGTCGAGCCTGTTGTGAAGGAAGATGTTGCGGAAGTCTTGCGCCGCCGATTCTTCAATCCCGAATCTATCAAGGACCGCGATGCATTTCGTCCACATGTGCTGGCCGCGCTGAAAGGAGTCGCTGAACTGGATGAGCAGACACGAAAGCATGGGCCGGACGCTGAGGAGAGATTTCTACGCAGCTATCCCTTCCATCCCGATCTAACAGAAGTATTCTACGCGAAGTGGACCCAGCTTGATCGGTTTCAGCGTACACGCGGCGTGCTGCGGACCTTTGCGTTAGCTCTACGTGAGGCAGAAAAATGGGACGCGAGCGCCCTGATTGGCCCTTGCGTATTTCTACAGGAAGCAGAGAAAGAAGGTCTTTCCGATCCTATGCGGGAGCTGGTGACAATTGCCGACACCGAGGAACATGAAGGTAGAAGACAAGCATGGACTGGAGTAATTGAGGGTGAACTCCAGCGCGCGAGAGATATACAACGGGACTCAGTTGGATTGCACTTTCGTGAAGTGGAGCAGGCGATCATAGCCACATTCCTCCATTCCCAACCCATTGGCCAGAATGCACGGACACGTGACCTTACCATCCTGATCGCGCCGAATCGCCCAGACAAAATCGAATTTGAAAAAGGATTGCGACGCTGGGCACAGATCAGTTTCTGGTTGGACGACCAGTTTACGGCGCTGGAAGATGACGAGCTGCCAGCTACCTGGCGTCTTGGGAATCGACCGAATTTGACCCAGATGCATTCCGTCGCGGCCAACCGAATTTCTGATGATGTAGTTGGTGCACGGCTGTTGGATGAGATTGGAAAAACTAAAACTCTATCAGCAGGAGCGAACGCGCTGGGGATTCGCGTTCATTCACTACCGACAAAACCACGCGATGTTGAAGATGATGGTCTTTTCCATTACGCCATTCTTGGTCCCAGCGGTGCAAGTGAATCCGGTAAGCCCAGTGCCGAAGCCAAACGGTACCTTGATGAAACGACGGGAGCCGAGAAGCCGCGCGTCTATCGGAATGCTGTTATTCTGCTGACGCCGTCAAAGGATGGGCTTGAGGTCGCCTCGGCAAGTGTCCGGGATTATCTGGCATGGGAAACGGTAGTCGCTGACCTTCAGGAGCAAGACCGGGATGGCAACATAGATGCCGCGCGCATGTCGACACTAAGGATCAACCTGGATAAGTCGAAGGGGCGTATCCCGGATGCGATCCGGCAGGCATACAGCACTGTCGTGACGGTCTCCGAGAAGAACGAAGCCCAGGCATTCAAGATCAACGTCACTGACGAACCACACTTCACAATTATCAAAAACGATCCTCGCTCACGGATTCAGGACTCCTCTATCGCTGCGGAGGCACTATTGCCGGAAGGTCCTTACGATCTATGGCGCACGGGAGAAACAAGCAGGCGGGTAAAGGACCTTTCCGGGTCCTTCGCTCAATTGCCGCATCTTCCGAAAATGCTCAAGTCGCAAGCTATCACAGATACCTTGGTGGAGGGATGCCAGGTGGGTGCGTTCGTGTTACGTCTGACACGACCTGATGGATCAGCAAGAACCTGGTGGTATTCGGCGCCCGACGACGTAGCTCTAACCGACGCGGCTCTGGAATTGGTACTCTCCGAGGCCGCGGAGCTGGCAGAGATGGAGCCTTCACTATTGACACCACAACAATTGCCTGATCTATGGAAGTCCGACTCGATCAGTGTTCAGACGGTAATCGATTACTTCAATGGCTCCAATGTTGTCCAAGTGCAGCGTGATGGATATGAGGAACCCTTACAGATTCCAAAGGCCTCGGACGCAGTTGTCAAGTCATCGATCAGCAAAGCTGTCGAGTCAGGAATCCTCTGGTTAACCAATGGGCCAGCTTCTATACTTAAAGAACCGATCCCGGCTGGAGTGCTCACCGAAGAGTCGAAGATTCAAAAGCCACCTGCTACGATTGCCGCAGCAGAAATACTGCCCGAAAACCTGCCGCAGGCATGGGAAAATGAGGTGGCAACGGGTCTCTCGATCACCACAGCGTTTTCGCAGAAGTTTGGCCAGACACTACCTTGGAAAACCGTGTTCGATGTCATCGATGCATCTTTGCGTGCTCGCTTCACGGAGCTCGATCCCAAATCCGCAAATTGGCCATGCGACTTTCCATCCGCTCAAGGCCTCATGTTGAGGGTTGCTTCAGGTGTAAATGCGGGACCCGCTGGCGGGGTAAGAGAGTCAGGCGCAGTTCCAAACTCGCTTATTGCCCACGCAGAACTGGAGCCCGCAGCAATTCAGGACCTCGGAGATATCATGCCGCAGATACTCGAACTTAAAACCAAGGCGAATGTCCCATTGGTTTTTAGGGTTCAGATTGAAATAGGAGACAAGGACACTCAGCCAGACGGTGACACGATCCGAGCATTGAATCAATTGCTTCAAGACATCGATCTCAATTGGCGATTTGAGAAATAACTATTACAATCTCAGCAAGGCAAGAATGAGGTGGCAATGGTCAATGTCTGAAGTTAAGATCAAAGCGAGAACAACACAGTAGAGTAGTTGGAGTACTTCCTCCCACAGTAGCCGAGTTGAATTCTGTAATAAGGCCCAATATATAACGGGTTTGAAAAGTATTACTCGGGATATCCGTGAATATCTGCAATTTGCAGCTAATGTCGGGATTTGTATACAGAATTGAGTTCTGCAGCGAATATAGCCTTTCCCAAAATACCTTAGACCCGGTTACGAGTTTCAGATATAAAAGGGGTACCACTATTGGGTCTATCAGATTCGACTTGAACGACAAGCCTCTGAGCTGGATGGGTAGAGGTCCACGCCACAATACGATCCATATTTGCTGTATCACGACCATACTCAGGTTTATGGTTCCCATAGATAGAATGCTGGTCGGTTCCGTTTGTATCAATGAAAAGCCGATTCAGGCCTCGATATTGGGATGTGATGGTTACCAGAGCCTGCCACCTCACCACAACCGCACGTACTTGCCGCTCGCTGCCGGCCTGCAGGACGATGTAGTAATTGCCAGCCGGGAGACCTCCGGCGCTAACCTGTGCCAGATGCTTACGAAATACATTTGGAGCATCGGGGAATGATATTACGGTGCGGCATACTTCACCTACACAGAGCTGCACGAAGCACTTAATAGTAGTACACGCTATAAAGAGCTTCTTAACGAGGGAAAGATCGTATGGGAATACTGCGGAGGATATATCCTATCTGAACGGCAGCATGTCCCAAGTCCAGACCCGCATAAGCGCAAATTCAAGATCATAATACGCTAGTTAGACTACCGCACGGATCAAGAAAACCCGCATCTGGCGGGTTTTTTATTGGGGTTTTCTGCACCGCTTCGATAATGGAAGTAATGATATTTGAACCCATTGCTGATACATCACTGATTTATGCTTCAGCTTTTCGACTATCAGAACAGGATACTTATCATGGATGCACCCAAAATGAATCTGATGAAGAGCAAAGAGCTCGCACGCATAGTATGCACTGCACTTCTGGTAATGATAATATCCCCCTTCCTAAATGCTACACCAGTGAACGAAGGTCCGGAACACGCAATCTCGGTCCAACCTCTCGGAGCTCTCTTTACAAGAACTGGAATTGAGTATGAGCAAGCAATGTCATGGTCAAAAGTACCCGTTAGTTTAGCCGGTCGGGTGAACATGACTTCTGACGTATTCGGAAGGACGGATTGGTCACATTTCGATCAACAGAGCAATGTAACTGGCTGGTATGGTGTTGGCGCAAGTATCCGTGCATACTACACCGAATCGGTCATGTACTCATTCTATTTCGGACTGAATGTCGATTTCTATACGGGTGATTACGAATCATCGAGTGAGACAGTATCAGGATCGTTCACGTTGCTTGGGTTTGAAGCAGGAAGGAAAATCACATTCGGAGACAATGGAAATGGTCTGTTCATCATGCCGTCAGCACAATACATGCTGTATGTCACCAAGGATGTTCCCTACAACTTCAACAATTATACGTATTCAATAGGTATTGGTATCGGTTATCAGTTTTAGTTGGGTAACCCGCAGAGCAGACATATGCAAATCATAGCACAGAATTAACTATCGGTACCACAAGAACGAGGAATGCATCATGCAGCTAAAGAATACAAATCTACTCATAAGTGCGCTTCTTGTAGCGGCACTTTCTGGTGGTTGTACAGGGGCCTATCGCCTCACGGAGGTGAACATGGCTCCAGCACCCAAGGAGACGATCTCCTTAGACATTTCGACTGAATCGGTTGAACTGTACTATTTGGGACTGGATGAAGAGGGACAATTCACTCTCATCGGTCATATTGACACCGAGGAATGTAAGGATCAGTGCCACAGTGTTTATACCCTATCGAAAGAAGGGCAGAAGATATCGGAACGCACCGTTGAAACTCCATATGAGTTCGCTTATAAGGAGATGCTGCATTGGGGAGTATATGAGGAGGAGGATGAGCACTCCGACTTTGGAAGATTCATGAGCGGGCTGGCTGGAAGTATCGATGAGCAATGGAACTACATGGCAGTATGCAAAGATACCGCCAAAGCGAAGATTACTGCATATATGACCTGTGATTGGCAATATGAGCGCTCTTCAAGTTTGTTTACGAATGAAGTGTCTGTTGAAAGAAGAGGAGGAGCATACGCTGGTCTGCTGGTGATCACAGAATCAGATACTGTAAACACGGCAGATTACTTGCGCATCAATCCGAAGACGGAAGGATTCTGGACGCTCAACCTGCGTCATTCAAAATTTGCAAGAGTTCGTCCTGCAATGCTTCCAGATGGAAATGTTGCGGTATTTTATCCCGGTTACTCCAAAGTATGCTACCGATACTACTTCATGAACGATGAATACTTCACCGATGGCAAGATCGCTATTGATGGAGCAGAGCCTCTCGACGCATTCATAAACAATGAGGATAATACGCTATACGTGCTGGCAGAACGGAACAACGAATACGTCGTTTATCAGTATAGCGTTCCGGAAGACTTGCCAGGGTACAATACACTCGAGCAACAAGCTATGAGCTCGAAATAGGGTACCAACGTAAGGGGCACTCTGAACCACAGCATTCAACTCAGTACGCTAAACCATAAAGAAGGAATACAGAAAATGAAGAATGTCTCAATACTCGCTATGCTTGCCATGGCAGCAATTATTGCTGGTTGCGCCGGTGGCCGTCAGGTGGCGCTAGACGCTAAAGAAATGAAGGCCATGCGCGGAAACATTACGATAACAGTCGAAGAATTGACTATTGGACCGCATCGCATGGAGTTTCCAACGGTTGGACTCTTCGACAAACTTAGGGGTGATAAGGAAGTGATTACTGCTGGCGAAAACTCCTACTTCATTCACCTAAGTGTTCTTGTCCGTAGTGATTCGAAGCAGACGATGACCATAAACCTTGGTGGAGTAAAAATCGCGAGTTCAAATGGTATGGAGTATACTCCTTCTGAATTCTACCAAAGCAGTTTCGGGATTGGCGATGTTCGCACACCCGGAATTCTAGAGTTGGACCCTGGAGACGAGGATGATTTGATATTGCTGTTCATAGTCCCTAATAGGTTCACAATGACTTCGATCATCCCGCCACTTGGAGACCCTATTGCTGTTGACACAAGTAAAAAGCCATCCCACAGCAAATCTAAGACTGCTGGTAAACGTCCAGAATTTGGCATCTAGAGCGTGGTTTGCAGCGCTTCGTATTGGCGGATGTAGTTGTTAATGCACGCATCACGCTTGAAGCACCGTCCGACCATCGTTATCGCAAGATTCTACTCCTGATTTTCTGCAGTAGCACCTCACCGGAGGTAGATATAGGTGAACAACGCATTGAGAATAGCAAGATCAGAACAACTCATATCGAGGAAATACCATGTTACGCTTCCTGACAATACTTACCCTCACTATTACCTTTACGGTACCAATATTCTGCCAAACGACCATTACAGTAGATCCCAATGCCGCAAACGAATCTCCAACAGTAAAGCGCACAATCATGGGAGCTATCAACGTTGCACAACCCGGTGATAAAGTCAAAGTTCTTCCGGGCACGTACTTCGAGAAGATCCAATTAGCAGATAAGTACATCACAGTTGAAGGTTCTGGGGCAGAAATGACTACAATATTTAGTCTTTCAAACGACTATGCAGTCGACATGCAAACTGGAAAGTTAAAGTGGTTTCAAATATCGTCAAGTGGCGACGGTGTGTATCTGCGTGGAGATGCCTTCATAACTAACTGTGTAATAGAAGCTTGCAATGGAAGCGGATTGTATCTTGATGAAAACGCAGTAGTACATCAATGCTTGGTGCAAAATAACGGTGGAACTGGCGTGTATTTCGCTACTAGCTCCCCGACAGTTACAAATGTAATAAGTGTTGGTAATGTTGTACATGGCTTCTACGGGGGATCAAGTTTTGGATACTATAATATCGATTACTGCGCAAGCTTTGGCAATGGTAAGAATGATCTATGGTTCAATAAGGGGGGGCACTTTATTGAGACTGATCCTAAAATTGTAGAAGGTCAATATAATCTTGCGTCCTCCTCAGATTGTCGAAATAGTGGCAATCCCGGATTAAAGGACCCTGATGGTTCTTCCTCGTCCATGGGGTACTACGGAGGCCCGGAAGCACCAACATTCCCTGTCATCATCGAAGCAACTCCTGTTCTAAATGCCGATGGTACAATCACCATCAAAGCAAAAGCTGTTTCACGGTATTGATAGAGAGCAGAGGATACCATGAAGCAGATTCTATTTGCAGTTGTTTTCCTTATCATGGGAGCGGTTTCTCCTGGGCAACCACGTGATCAGCTCGTCGAAAGAGCAGAGTACTACATCAACGTTGATCCGGGCAAAGGTTTAGCGACCTCAATATCAATCTCCCAGGGATATGAGGTGCCGTTGGAGATTAGCCATCTGTCATATAGCCCAGGGGACGTGCTGTACATACGCGCCTTTTCTCAAAATGGTTGGTCCGATCCGGTAGGAATCGCGTTGGAGAATCGATCCTTCCAACGAAATGCTAACCTTGTCAGAGCAGAATGGTTCTTGAATGAGAGTGACCCAGGATTAGGTCAAGGAAGAATGTTAAACATCGGCGGTGGTAGCGAGGAAGCGATCAATGAACAAGTTGATCCACTCGCAAGCCGCCATGATGTAATTCGCGTTCGTTCTGTCCACACAGGAAATGTATATGGGAAACCAGTTTCGCTCACATTGAGTGAAAATCTCATTACCGATGCAGAGGTTGGAAAAGTCAAATGGTCGATATCCGGAGCGCGGCAGATAGAACCGATTACCTGGACCTTCACGGACCAAATGTATCACGGTTTAATCCGCGAAATTCAAAGCGAACCTTTACATCGAAATACCTTCGGTGCCGCAGATACAGTTGTCGTACGAGCGAAAGGTGTGAATGAGATTTGGGGGCCGGAGTACCAGATCATCATCCCCAAGCGTATACTAAAATACAAGTACCCTGTTCTCAGTGTACGGAATACCAGTACTGATGTTGCGCAGGCAACATTGACCTGGACATCCGAAAACAATAATGAAGAAGGCGGTTTCAGAATCTTCCGCACGGACGGAACAGGCTGGAAGGAAGTCGCAAGTTCACCAGCGAATCAATACGTGTATGTAGATCAGGCCATACAGGCGGGAGGCAGCTATTGCTGGAAAGTACAGGCTATTGATGTTGATACAATCTACAATAGTCCATTTTCGAATGAGGCATGCCTGGAAAATGTCACCGACTTAGATGATGCAAGCGCACCAGTCGGTATAGCACTCCACCAGAATTACCCCAATCCATTCAGCGGTGAGACAACGATTTCCTACTCTATGCAGGGATCGAGTGTTGTGAGTCTGTCGGTATACGACATGCTCGGCCGTGAGGTGTATCGACTCGTCGATAAGCAATCGCAAGCCCCGGGAATGCATCAGGTCGCTATGAAGGCAACAGGATTGATGCCCGGTGTGTACATATATCGGCTTATAACTGAGAAGCAATCTCTGTCGAGGAGAATGCTTGTTGCAAGTGGGAACTGAGTTAAATCCGAGAATCAGGATATGGTAAGACAATGAAATTAAATAGACATCATGGAATCCTGGTTGCGCTTGTTCTCGTCAACATCGTCATTATTGGATTTACAGATGATGTCGATTCGACGAATACGAACAATTCTGTTTTGTTTGTAGAAGATTTCGAAGGTCAGTTCGATTCGAGGGTTTCGATTATAACAAGCCAAAACTTGCGCAATCCTTCCGCTGTTGACACACAGATTGTATTCGGCAACTCGAAAGCATTACGATTTGGGATTTCAGACTGCATCGCAAACTGCTATAACAATGGATCAGCATATAAACAGCCGTATTTTGGGATGCGTCGAATCACTTTTCCATCTCCGGTATATACTTCAGCGATCCGCCTCGAATGGGGGGAACTAGGAGCAAATTGGAGATCGGGAGGTTTGGTGCATCTCGATGAGGTACCTTTTGTGTAATATGAATGGTCAGGTTGTAGTTGGGCCAATTGAATACACAAAAGAACAAACTGCAATTGGGCATGTTCAACTTAATACGTCCAACCTTAATCCAGAAGTATATCTGTATGACGTATCAAATGGTGAGTTAAGATATACTCATTCACTAATTAAACTATAGTATTAGTCATGAAAGAACATTGCTTTGCAATAATAAATCGTGTCGAACGGAATGCGGTGATTAAATTAACGGTATATTATGCGTATATCCTATTTATAGCCATGAATACCAGGGAAGTGGCATGCCAAGAATTCTGGTCTCAATTAGACAAGGATACTCGGGGATCATTGCAGTTTGGTTCTGATGGAAGTATTTATAGTACTAACTCCAAGGTTAGGAAGTCCACTGATAAGGGGGAGTCTTGGATACAGATCGCTCCTGATTCAATCTATGGGCGAACCTTTCTGACAGAGAGTGGATTGTTGGTCGTCTGTAGGCCGTACGTGTATGAACTTGGTCTTGGTCTAGTATATGTGAGTGACGATGACGGGAACAACTGGCGAAAATGGCAAGGAATGCACGCAAGCACTGTATGGCGTGATGAAATATGGGGTGAGGCAACCTGCTTTGCTGAAAGCAGAGACGGAACGTTGTTGATGGGTATGGATGGAGCCGGGGTTTATCGTAGTTCAGATAATGGCTTGAACTGGCACTGGGCAGAACCTGAACCTAGTGCACATTTTGGATATGGCATTCACGACATACTTGTTGTGGACGATAGTGTTATCCTAGTTGCAAACAATGAGGGTCTACATAGATCGACAAATAATGGACGGAGTTGGGTAGACACTGAATTCCCTTACAGAAGACCATGGAATATCGAGATGAACTCCAATGGAACAGTCTATGCCTCAACTCAAGGAGCGTTGTATATGTCAGAGGACAAAGGGATCACTTGGATACCGTTGGACTTTGAATCAGGAAATTTCATTGTCATTAATAACAACGATCATATTTATGCGGTTCAAGGATTATACGGCTCGAAGCTTTACAAATCCCTAGATAGCGGATTGCACTGGGAGGAGACCGGAATATCAGGAAGACCCCGAGAATACGACTCATTTTATTCTCTTGATTGCCATCCAGATGGACAGCTGTTTGCTACATTCTTAAATGGAGGTTTACATATAAGTAACGGATCAACAACTGTGGGTTTTGACCCTTATCCTCTTGAGCAACACGCAGAATCATATCAACTCCTCCAAAACTACCCGAATCCCTTCAGTGAGCACACGACAATATCCTATTCTATCGAACGCGGTGGCTTGGTTACCCTTGCTGTATTTGATCCACTTGGCAGAGAAGTGCTTTCGCTCATCGATGGAGAACGTAAAGCGGCAGGAATGCATCGCGTTGAGCTGGGCAGCTTACGCCTCAATCCAGGATTGTACTTCTATAAATTGTCCTTCGACGGTCACTCTAAACTTAAGAGGATGATCGTGAAGTAAAACCAGTACCGATTCAGTGGTACTACATTCAATCCATTACTTGTGACCAGGGAGAAGGCCCGCCGAAAAGCGGGTTTTTTTATTCAGGTTGCTATTCCTTGGCTTCCAAGTATCGCTTGTTCATTGTAGGTGTGTTGATGAACTTCTCGCCATCCCACCATTCTACATGCGTTTTTAGGCTATCAAAGTAGGTCTTCCCAAGCTGCCTTGATGTGAATCCACTTTTCATTGCAGCTCTATACAGCTTATCGTACGTAGAAGATGTTTGGATTGAAAGCAGCTTCATGTCATTGGTGAATTCATAGAATACATGTGCCGTCGGTATTGCCAAGCCAGAATCTGGCGGTTCTAGAGCTGCCTCATTTACGTTGAACACACGGCCCATTGGCCCCATGGAAGCCAAGTTAGGGTAGGGAAGTGGATTAACCCCATAAATGTCATTGATCTGAGTTCGAGGAAACCGTATATAGTACTTCTCTGCTGCTGGTGGACGCTTAGGCTGTAGGAATCTGTGACTCTCTTGTTCAGGCGCTGTGCCGGAGACATACTTCGGATCAAGCACCACAACTACCGGCTGCCGGTAACCATTATGAGCTCCACAAAGGACTATTTCATACCCAGAAGAATCTGGCGCCGGGATGACAGTTGCCCAGACGAGGGAGCCAGGGTGAAGGTAATCGGCGAGTTTATTTCCCTCATTATCAATTATATATACAACATTCGAGTAGAAATCGGTGCAGCATGATACAATGATACGTTGCGCACCAGTCGAATCAAGAACGCCAACCCATATAGTTTGAACTCTAAACGGTGATTGCCGGTAATCGTTTTCGTTTGTCACTGTCGGGATGCCCACTGGTTGTGCCCACCTACGCGATCCGTCAGCATTATAGCAGTATATGCTGTCAGAATACCCATGGTATGAAAATGCGTGACCAAGTAATACTTCATTGCTCCCGTCATTATCGAGATCCGCAACTGCGTAGCGCTTCCACATCGTGCCATATAGTATTTGTTCCTCCCAGTACGAAGGAGAAAAATTATATGTCGGATGTTCGATTTCTTTCGTCCATAGCTCAGTACCGCGTTTGTTTTTGACGACATATACGCCACGCTCGACTACTACCTTGTGTGGATTTGTATCAAAGTCTACGACGAATAGTATGTAAGCACCAATTAACGATATCACGATACCAAGGAGCCCCAGCGTGATAACTGACTGGTGCCTGCGGTAGAACTTAATACCGCGCTTCCACGCGGAGAATCTGCGGACTGCAATAACCTGCCTTCGATCGAAGACGTCACCGAGCTGTTTCACTGGAATTATCTCAAGATTCCTATCTGGAGATTTTTCGTGCATCGATTCAATGACCGCATATGCAGAACGTTCGTGTTCCCATGGTAGTACTAACCGTTTGTAAGGCGAATAAATCAGGCCTTGCAGCTTCGTTCTTACGTGTTCATCGTCAACTGGAAGCACATCACCCTGTGAATTCGTTCGGCCGGTGAAGACAGTACCGCTTTCAATTTTATAGTACCTCCTATCCATGGAATGATAGGAGAGCAGAGACACCAGGTTTACTGCGAAGCCCAATCCAAATGATTTACCCGTGTACTGAACCCCTAATTCCCGAACAGATAGCGTGATGGCATAGTTGTGCCGCTTAAACGGCCTTATCAAGATGGAACTCAGGGAACGTGCCGCGTTCGTCCCTTCCTGAAGTTCGTCGAGAATAACAGCTGAATCGTGTTGCGCAATGTTCCCAAGGTTGAATTGGTCGGTTTCGGGCGCCGGTGTGCTGCTATCTACCTGAATTTGAAGTGTGGCGGGCACGACAAACGGTACAAATTTGTGGAGTAAACCTTGCGTCAGATCCTGTTCCACGAGTGGAATAACAATGGCGCCGATGTTTGATTGATTTATTGCGTCCCATTCATCGGCTACCTTTTGAAACACCTCAGCCTCAGATTGGTCGCTAGCTTCTAAAAAATGGATGAACTCAGCCAGGCGCTCTCTTTCTGTACTCCCAGGCTGTGAGGTCTTTTCGAATTCCTCGCGGTGCTCTTTCGATAAGTGATGGTGCGGTTCGCCGGTGTATGCATAGACCGTGTTGGAGGCGAAGCGAAGGCGTGCTTGCACCTCGTCTATCTCGTCAGAATCGAATAGGCCAGGATATTTTGATACAATCCAGGTAAGCTGCTCGGATGCAGAATCAAAAAGTGTTGGTGGGGTGCACGCAGGATTTATTCGATCAACAATACCGAAGAGGAGGGAGATAACCTCTCGCATATACGAACGGATTTGAGGGTGATGCGGCTGCCCGGAGCAATCTTTCAACCATCCGGTTATTAGATTAAGCTGATTGCGCTTACTGTGCGCGAGATATAGCAGACTTTCACGTAATAGTTCATAGCGTCGATGAAAATCTGCAACCATAAGATGGGAGTTTACAAATGATGATTAATAGACGAGAATGTACCCTTCCATACCAAGTGCTTCGAGCGGCAATTCGTACCCTCTTTCACTCTGAAGCGCCCAATACGTATCGTTTTCAGTGATAAACACGACGTCATGAGAGGTGTTCGTCGTACTCATCGTGGTATCAGAATATGTGCCAAAGATAGCAGATTCACCTAGATGAAGCTGTAGCTTTGTATTATGAACTTCGAGTTCGACGTGTCGCTCAGTTTGTAGCTTTGAAAGCTCGACTTCGGTAACCCTAAATTCCGATATTGCCGATACAACATAGGCGTGGAGATCATCGAGCTGAGACTTGGTAAGCGTTCCAATCGTTGCTTCTCCGTCGGCATCAGTAATAACAGGTTTCCCGATTGATTGAAACGTGACGAGGACATGAGCATATTCTTTCGGGGATTCGGCATGCACCTGAAACAAGTCCTGCCTCTTCTTGTTATCGCGAATCACCCGAATCAATACGTTACTGTCGGCCGTCGATAGTGTCTTCAAGGTTGAGTAGCGCGGCGTCTCCTCTGTATCAAGCGCTGCAAGTGCCACAAGCGCCGGCCGTTCCGCCTGAATCTGCGCTGATCTTGCATGAGGATAGAGTTCGATAATGTTGGTATCGGATTTCGAATTGGCACGTATCCGTTCGAGTAGGCGAGTCGTTTCCGGCCTGTGGGCATCGGGCTTTACGCTGAGAGCCTCGCTGTAGAAGTCCTGAATCTCGACGTATATCCGCTGGCAGTCTTCGCAGGCATTGATATGCTCCCTTATGAAATCAGAAGAATCGTCGCGAGTTCTACCTCTGTCAAGGAAGTATTTCTCAAGCTCTGTACTATCTGGGTGGTTTATCATCAATCTTCTGTTCTTTCATTCCTACCTATTAGTATATACGTCCGAGCATGCAAAAGTGCAGAAAACTATGACAATACTTTCTGACTAATTCGTCCCCTAAAATCATCCTTCACTAGCCGCATAATGTATTCGAACTGAATCCTGCCATTTCGGCGGTACTCATCATAGCTCACATGAGGGTGCTGATCTTCGTAGTACTCGAACAGATTGCCCAATTGGTTCTCAACGATGTCGCGCAGCATTGCACGAGCTGCAGCCTCAACACGGGCGCAGTCAGCTTCGGTAAGTTTATCCTTTCGTAGATACCGAGGGAAAATGTCCGTTCTTAGCGACTCCAGCGAAGCTTCCAGTTGATCCTCGATATCGGAAGACACGCTTTGATCAGCTTCTATTGCGGGGGGAACCTGTTCGAGATAGTTGACATGAAGATAATATTCGCGCAAAATGGATATGAGATCGAGCATCGACCATGCTTTTCGGTACTGTTCCTGGTTTTGTAGTAGCGTGAACGCTGTGCGGATTAGCTCAGGGGTTGAAGAGACACCGTCGATCTCTGAGAGCAGTGCATTGACGGAAGATTCCAGCGGCATGGCAGGCTTTTGCAGTTGTGCCTCTTCCTTGGAGACGGTGAAGTAGACCGTATCGTTGAAAATCTCAGCGGAATTCCAATCGGGGTTCGCGTGCATGAATTCGTAAATGACACGGTAGAGCTTCCGGGAATCAGGGGAATTCTCGCCGATTATCTCAGGCAGGATCTGCGATGTCTTCTTGTGGATGATTCTCCGAAGCGAGATGGTTAGTTCGGCATCGGTCTCAGTCTCTATCCTGTCAGCGAAAAAACGTACGATTTCGTAGCAGGGTTTCTGAAACCGGGGGATAAACAGATTCTGGATTGCGAGCACAGCCATGTCCTCAAGCGAATAACCGGCCCGCGAGGCTACATGCAAGTACTTCGCCTTGTTACGCTCAACAATAGCATGCGAAAGGGAAATGCAAGTTCGTACAAGCGCGGATACACCGCGCTCGTCTGTAGGGTTGGTGATAACAGCTCGAATCTGGGCCCGAATATCAGAGGTGTCCATGAAAGCTCAAACAGGATAAAGCTAGCCTTATCCTAATATAAGCAGAGCAAGCGATTCAGGCAATGAGGGTGAAAGTCTAGCATGATGCGCCAAGCAGACTCGGAAGATATCGTGAGATATAATCAGGTCTTGGGGTAGCGGTTGGGCACATATTTTGTTTATTCAATAGAGTGTAGCTAGACATATTTGACCTGTAGCCACAATCTGGATGATTAACTATGCCCACCAACCCTATCCTCAAATTCTTTCGTCTGTGTTCTGAGAACTACCTCGATGACATGCGTGCGCAGATTCCGGAATTACCGGAGAAGTACGTGTACCCAACCGGCAATCCGATAAGGCCGGTGCTGCCTGTCGAGACTGTAACTGGTGGGATAATGCTCATTGGTGCGTTTCCATCGGCGAGATTCCACTACCTGGAAGGCAAACTTGTGCCTGTGGCTGATAACCTTGCTCCGTTTGCGAAGGAGGTGTATTTCGACGGCAGGGGAATACGAAAGCAGGCATCACGTGAGAGCCTGGAAGAGCATTACTTCGGCCCGAATATGCTCAACCTGTGCTTCGAGGATATGTGGGTTACGGACCTGGTAAAGGTCTACCTCTTCCCGGACAAGCACATCAAGAATTGCGAGGTCGTTGCCCCGCAGCATAGATACGTGAACACACACAAGATGTTCGGCAGCGGCAAGACGGTAGGAAAGCTCGCCAAAGCCAGCGTACCCTGGATCCGCCACGAGATAGAGCTCTGCAACCCCAAGCTTATCATCACGCTCGGTGAAACCGCCGCCCGCGCTATTCAGGATGACCGCAAGACGGACAACAAGCAACTCCTCTCCGGCCTGTAGGAGAAACCACTTCTCCTGGACAAAGATTACCACATTGCTCACCTCCCGCATCCCGAGATCATCCGATTGAACGAGGGCTGGAGAAAGCATACACAAAAGGTGATTCGGCAGTTGCGGCAAGAAATGGAGGGGCTGGTATAGGGAGTGACTGGCTACGTCCGTCTGGAGAGTAGCACCCACAACTCATTGCTATCAAGGGAGTTAGAGGGTCCGGGGCTTGCATTCGCGAAGTATCTCACCATTACCGCAAAATAAACTTTCGAGCAGGTGTCACAGATATAGGGTCTCAGTTCTCTATACAGATAGAGGATAAGACGTGTCCGGATTGATTGGATGCAACCCGCACCAGCGATGACGGCACCAAAGTCCTCAAATTGAGTCAAATCAACACCCGAAAGGTAAGGCAACAAGAGAAGAGCCAGGCATAGCCGAGGCGAACTCGTTGCATGAACGCAAAGCATCACTGAAGCTCAATACCGGTTGCAACTCATAGCGACAAAACAGGCTTTTTTAAGGTGGCGTATACAAAAATACACTGCAGTAGGATGCTATTGCATAATATATATGAATATACAAAATAAATATGCAAAAAAGTGGCTGAGGGTATTGACAGAGGCACGATGATTTATTATACTTGCGAAGTAGCAATTCAATATGATGGTTCTCGCAAAGCTTTGGATGAAAGGGCGCTAGAATAGCGACAGTATCTAGTAA
>PABJ01000014.1 GCA_002699105.1 Ectothiorhodospiraceae bacterium
AGAATTCTCCCCACGCCCGTGGGGCTGTACCCGAGTCGAGCGTAATCAGCCCCGAAAGCGGGATATTCTCCCCACGCCCGTGGGGCTGTACCGGCAAAGCTGATTGTCAGTGCAGAGATCACCCAATTCTCCCCACGCCCGTGGGGCTGTACCGTGGCAAAGCAGGGTGAAAAGCACATGCAGCAGATTCTCCCCACGCCCGTGGGGCTGTACCTGCCGTCTTCTTTGCCATGGCTTCCCAGTTATCATTCTCCCCACGCCCGTGGGGCTGTACCGATCACACCCATCCAGAAGAAGGTGCGGGAAATATTCTCCCCACGCCCGTGGGGCTGTACCTGAAAAGTCCGGTTCGGGAGGTGACGAGTCCGGATTCTCCCCACGCCCGTGGGGCTGTACCTGGTGATGGCCATGACAGGAAGGGTCTTGTATAATTCTCCCCACGCCCGTGGGGCTGTACCGTATTCCACAACCGTCTGAGGGAAGCCCCAGAAATTCTCCCCACGCCCGTGGGGCTGTACCGGAGCGCGAGCACGTGATCCCTCAGGTGGAAGAATTCTCCCCACGCCCGTGGGGCTGTACCGAGGTGAGCCGCCGAACGGGCTTCACAGTACTGATTCTCCCCACGCCCGTGGGGCTGTACCCGACTTACAGCCTCAAGATGAGCGCGCTTTTTAATTCTCCCCACGCCCGTGGGGCTGTACCGGCTAGAACGCGGACGTTCCCCAGAGCTTTCCAATTCTCCCCACGCCCGTGGGGCTGTACCTCCCACCGTACCATTCGTCAGCTCGCGACTCTTATTCTCCCCACGCCCGTGGGGCTGTACCGGGACCGGGCGAAGTGAATGCGCAGTGTCCATGATTCTCCCCACGCCCGTGGGGCTGTACCTCGACGTTGAAGCCTTCGGTCGTGATTCCACCGATTCTCCCCACGCCCGTGGGGCTGTACCCGATTCTCTTGCGAGTGTGGAACCTCCTCGGGCATTCTCCCCACGCCCGTGGGGCTGTACCTGGGAGGCTCCCAATTGGCTTCCCAAGTCGCTTATTCTCCCCACGCCCGTGGGGCTGTACCGGCTGGATCGCGGAATTCGAGGCAGCGCAACTCATTCTCCCCACGCCCGTGGGGCTGTACCTAATGGCTTGCTGTAGGGTCGCAATGCAAAAAGATTCTCCCCACGCCCGTGGGGCTGTACCCATACTGCATACTTGACCATTTGACCTTATGCAATTCTCCCCACGCCCGTGGGGCTGTACCCCAATAAGCTACTAGGAGAACGACTAATGACAAATTCTCCCCACGCCCGTGGGGCTGTACCGGAAGTCGACCGAGTACCGTATATGGGAATTGCATTCTCCCCACGCCCGTGGGGCTGTACCCGGATACTCGTTGTATATGTAATATCCGAGTGCATTCTCCCCACGCCCGTGGGGCTGTACCGGAACGCCCGGGCACCTCGGCTCTGAGAAGGAGATTCTCCCCACGCCCGTGGGGCTGTACCGAGTTACGGGGTAGACCTCCGTACCATCACGTCATTCTCCCCACGCCCGTGGGGCTGTACCTAGATCATGGCAGACAGTCTAGTAGGTGCAGCGATTCTCCCCACGCCCGTGGGGCTGTACCGTGCTCGGCCTCCTCGATGCGAGCTTCGAGTTCATTCTCCCCACGCCCGTGGGGCTGTACCGAAAGCAGCCGTAGTCGTGATGAGGTTATTCAAATTCTCCCCACGCCCGTGGGGCTGTACCCCATAAAGATCATCGCCAACAGGAGGCTTGCACATTCTCCCCACGCCCGTGGGGCTGTACCCAACGCGGCGGTGCGCTTATACAGCGTGGGCAGATTCTCCCCACGCCCGTGGGGCTGTACCCTACGAGCAGTTAGAGGGGTACCTAGAACAAGCATTCTCCCCACGCCCGTGGGGCTGTACCTTCTGGCACCGTTGCTCAGGGATTGTTGGTTCAATTCTCCCCACGCCCGTGGGGCTGTACCCTGATAATCACTCTTGATGCAGTCTGCGAGCGGATTCTCCCCACGCCCGTGGGGCTGTACCGGGTTGCGGATAATTCACGCCGGGCGGTTTCCCATTCTCCCCACGCCCGTGGGGCTGTACCCAACTTGCGTTCAAGCACGTCCCCCGTCTTTTCATTCTCCCCACGCCCGTGGGGCTGTACCGGGGGAAAGGTTCCCTGGGCAAACGCCGATACGATTCTCCCCACGCCCGTGGGGCTGTACCGTCCAGTGACTTTCGTGATCGCTGCAGCGGGAAATTCTCCCCACGCCCGTGGGGCTGTACCTTCCTCATTCAATGAGCGGACCGTAGTTCTCATATTCTCCCCACGCCCGTGGGGCTGTACCCAGCACCGTCCTCGGCACCGACCAGGCCATCTCATTCTCCCCACGCCCGTGGGGCTGTACCTATTCCGGACGGCGAACAAATCACCGGCGAGTTATTCTCCCCACGCCCGTGGGGCTGTACCCTCAGGGGGAATCGCTTTCGGTTGCATCAATCCATTCTCCCCACGCCCGTGGGGCTGTACCTGTAGACCGCTAGATCGCCGCCGTTATCTATAAATTCTCCCCACGCCCGTGGGGCTGTACCCGTAGGTATGATTCGCGATCTCAAGGGTGTAGTATTCTCCCCACGCCCGTGGGGCTGTACCTTATGGGCATCCCCGCGGGCGGATCCATCAAAAATTCTCCCCACGCCCGTGGGGCTGTACCCTTCCGGGGTGTGGTAGGATTCAACCGCTTTGGATTCTCCCCACGCCCGTGGGGCTGTACCCAGACGGCGAGTAGGTTTCTGGCTGCGGGTCGCATTCTCCCCACGCCCGTGGGGCTGTACCCAAACCGATGGATCTCGAAGCCGCACGTCAGATATTCTCCCCACGCCCGTGGGGCTGTACCCGATACACCGAGGCAACTCGCAAACGAAAACGCATTCTCCCCACGCCCGTGGGGCTGTACCGTACACCGTGGAGCACATCGCGAAGATGGCGCGATTCTCCCCACGCCCGTGGGGCTGTACCGGACCTGCGCACCGACATCCGCACCGATAAATCATTCTCCCCACGCCCGTGGGGCTGTACCCGATAGACGAGTTCGGTAAATGGGACAGGGAGAATTCTCCCCACGCCCGTGGGGCTGTACCGTACAAGGGTCGGCAGTTTCGAGAGGTGAAGCTATTCTCCCCACGCCCGTGGGGCTGTACCCACACCACCGGAGACGAAAAATGACAGAATTGCATTCTCCCCACGCCCGTGGGGCTGTACCCGTGCCGGAGTTCATGAACTGGGGGCCGTTGACATTCTCCCCACGCCCGTGGGGCTGTACCGCCCGTACACGGCTTATGAGCGACGTTCCCTGTATTCTCCCCACGCCCGTGGGGCTGTACCCCACGTCACTACCACGGCAAATACGGGTATCCAATTCTCCCCACGCCCGTGGGGCTGTACCCGAAAGAAAGATGCCGAACGCGATAACCAGAAAATTCTCCCCACGCCCGTGGGGCTGTACCAATGCAGTTACCTGGCTTTGATGTTGAAATATTCACGAGTCTAAGTCATTGGACTGTGGTGTTCTCTGTGGGTATATCCTGTTCATTTAGCAGCCGGGGGTAAGTATGCGTATTTTATCGGTCATCAGTTATGAAGAGGATCCCGGTGGAACGCGTACCCCATATGGAAGTGAAGCGCCAAAACTGGCCAGATCGCCAGAAGAAAAGACTCGATATCGCAATGAAACGCATTGATTACAAAACTTCCTTGCTCAACAAATACCTAAACAACAAGTCGCTGACGAAACGGGAGGAAACAATCCTCCAACCCCATCTACAGCGCATTGGGAAGGAATGCCTCGAAGCGATAAGGCAGTCTCAGACCAACAAGAAGTAAGAATCTGAGACGGAACTCGTCCCTACAGACTCTGTGGTACTTGAGATATCCAAGCAAATCTCAGATACGATCATACCAGCACAGTACCTCCCAGTGACCATTGTGTCCCCGATGAACTCTCGGGATGAGTTACACAGAGTACATATTACTTCGATGCGAGGATTACTGCCTAAGCAGTGTGTCGGAAATGGTACGTGCAAGCAGTGACTGCACAAAGGATTCCAGTAGTCGGACAACCTAATAAAACCCAATATTCTGCACACAATGCGCGTGGAGAGTGATTCGCTATTGTAACGCTACCGATGCCAGATCAGACTCAAGCTGTGAGCGAATTTAGGCGCCAGGTTTAGTGATCCTTACAGAATGTGCTGATCTAGCTCATGCAGTACGGCAGTGCCTTCTTAGACCCGTGGGGCTCCGCCCACGAGTTGATGAGAGTCCGGTACACCGTAGCTTAACTCGATAGCCAAAGAGGGGTTGACTTTATCGAAAGTTCGGCTATATTACCCATATGGCTAACACGATAAAACTCACACGCAAGCAGGACCTGTTTTGCCAGCAGTATATCATCGATCTGAATGCCACGCAAGCGGCAATGCGAGCTGGGTACAGCAAGAGCACTGCAAGACAGACTGGCTACGAGAACCTTACAAAACCTTACATCCAGAAGAGAATACACGAACTGATGGAGGCCAGAGAGCGTAGAGTTAGAATTAGCGCAGACCTCGTCGTCCGCGAGCTGATGTTGGTCGCCTTCAGTGATATTGGTGAGGTTGTCGAATGGGAAGACGGTGGATTCACGTTAAAAGAGCTGCATGAAATCCATCCAGAAGCTCGGAAGGGAATAAGGCGGTACATCAAGTCTGACACGGGAATGTCAATCGTGATGGAGAATAAACTAAGGGCACTCGAATTACTATGCAAGCATCTCGGAATGTTTGATGCGAAAGTTCGAGATCGAGGTGTAGGGATTGAGGAGCTTATGAAAACAGCACGAACTCGCAAACTCCGGAACCCATGATGTAGGTGGATAGTGCACCGATTAGCAGCTCTCAGTGCGTTCACCAGTATTCTCTAAGCTCAGAACTTATCTAGCTCATTCTTCCATGACAAAGGCGGACCCGAAGGCCCGCCTTTTGTAGCCATTCAAGTAGAATGTGCTATTTGGTTAGCGTCATCTTACCTTTTGCTGTGCCTTGAGGTGTGATTAGCTCATAAATATAGAGACCGCTCGGTAGATTTGATGGTGCCGTGAACTCGACTCTGTGTGTACCCGCATTTTTGAGACCTCTGTCAAGATCAGCGACCTTATCGCCTAAGATCGTGTATAACGATAGTTGCACCTCCATCTCCTCCGACAATGTATACTCGATCATCGTAGAAGGGTTGAACGGATTCGGGTAGTTTCTGAGTCCGAATGCGCTCTCTGACGGTAAGGGTACGCTATGTGATGCATTGGGGATGTGCGCGTTCTGTGATTCACGCGGAAGCCTTGCCCGTGGACGCACCCTATGATAAGCAACCTGCATCGTCTTTGCCGTATGGATTTGACCTGGTGAGCATCCTTCTTTTGCCATCAAAGCGATTGTGTTATTCATCCTTGTGGAGTCTCTTTCGGCCATTGCTACGAGTTGAAGCAGCATGAGTACATTGCGAGCATCGGTAGATCCGGGATGTAATCGACGCAACTCCTCTGCCTTTAATTTTGCAGTTTCAAGATCGCCAAACATCAGGAAACTGTCAGCGATTAGCCTCATCAAGGGAGCTTCGTGCTTGGAATGGGTAGCGTTCTTCAGTAAGCCGTTCAACCAACCGATGAGGCGTGGCTTACTTATCATAGCTTTTTGATTGCTCGGCAAGGAGTTCCTCTGCTCAAGCCGGACAGCTAGGGATGCAGCCTTTATGAGATCGGTTGGTGTTGTGCCGATTTGAGAGTTGAGGTATTTGTAAACCTCTGAATAATTGTCTGCTGCAGCAAATGCACTCAACTCCGAGTACGAACTGGCTTGTACCGGAAGGGAACCCGTGAAGCCACTCAAAAGCATACTCGCTCCATCGGCTCCACCACCGCCTCCAAGGCACTCGGTAACGCAGGAGGGGAGAGTTTCAGAGCAGAGCATTGGATAGATTTCCAGATTCGGGCCAGGCTGATCGAATAGAGCGCTTTCTGTAGCAGGATAGTACTTACAGCCCACCAAGTCATAGAAATCGGGTGGTACACCCCACCAGTTGCCCAGTACGTGGGCAGAAGAGCTAGGTTCAAGTACAACTCTCTTCACAGATGGGTCCGAATGCGAGATGTTGTTCTCTCCACCGTACATCACTTGACCAACCTTGAGTCCTGTGAGGAGATACGCGCTATTCTGCATCAGGATTTGTTCGGATTCGTTCTCGACGACACGAACGCCTCCATCAACATCTGCTCCAGGATCACCAAAGCTCACAGAAGAATTATCGATATGCAGTCCTTGAAATAGGTTTGCATCCATGCACGAGTTCCGGATCTGTCCGTCTGACCCGTATTGATAGGAACTACCGACACGATTGGCAATCGATTTCGAATCGAGTATGTCCAAATGGCTTTCGACAGCCGCCATTCCAGTCCACCACTTGTCTTCGGTGTTGGAACATTGTACGGTGAGATAGGATGGATATCCAATACCCTGCAGGAATATCCCGTTTCCGAAGTGAGGCAGGTGCGGGTAGTTCCGAAGAATGTTCGATTCACGGATGACGTTCTCGAGATTGTAGGATTCCCAGAGATGAACAGCACTGAATCCATGTACGAGGTCTTGAAAAATATCGTTGACGATGCATTGGTTCATGTTGATCTCGGATTCTTCATAGGCGACCAGAATCCCGTCCCATTCATGGTCCTGGTCATGATTCCGACAACCTACAAAACTCGTGTAATCTGCATCGAAGCTGCCGTAGATGTTGAGTTTGTTGCGGTCCTCAAATTGCCACATACATTGGTAATCCACAGTTCCACCAGACTGGATGAGCGAGCCTCCGAAACCCTCTACTACTGGAGTATGTATGAGTGAAGCGCCGGGCCCAACAAGAAGCTGCCCGCCGGAGTTCACGTAAATACTATCAATACATTCATCGAAGAAGTATTCGGTGTTGACGCCATTGCCATAGAACCTGAGCGTTCCGTCTACGCCGCAGTCTCGTCGTTCGCCAAGGTCAGGGCAGACTGTGCGTAAGTTGCCGCCGTGACTGAATTTCAGCGCTTCTCCGGCTTTGACATCGAAGCCCTCGGTAAAAGTCACGTCTGCTTCTTCGAGCTTCACATCGCCTTGCAGGCCGTCGCGGTAGATGACGTTGAGCTGAGATCCGCTACCAAATAAAATCACTCCAGGGGTCATATACATTGTGCCGTGATTCCCAAAGACGCCTTCATCTGCGATCTCGAGCTTTCCACTCCCGTTACAGATGAACTGCCCGAAACCTTCAAGAAAACCGTACTGAATTGACAACGTCTTACCGTCATCAATCGTAAGTGTGGAGTTCGGACAGAAACGGATTTCCGCCGGACCAGGTACGTCCAAGTCTAGTTGTAGGATGACATTGCCTATGAATTGGAGTTCGTCTCCGTTAAATGGCGATGCCGTGTTTGCACTAGTAAGCGTACCAAGTGCGATAGCAACTTCGGCTGGCTCGCTTACCGCTCCAGCGTTGTTGTCAACATCCTCAGCGTACACACGGTAAGCTATACTGTGAATACCATCTGGCAATCCGCTGTAGTCATCATAAAACTCGACAACGGGAGCATTAACCGCTCCGAGATCATCCCATGCGCCTCCGTCGACGGAACGCTGCACGTAGTATTCGTCGATATCGGGTTCTAACCCGGGGTCCCATACAACGGTTGGACAACCGGAAAACCCGTCTGCTCGAACACGGACACGCTGTATTCTTGACGGCGGCAGAAGTGCGATGTTGTTTTGACCCCGGACGACACGGATATCGTAGTAATTCCTTCCTGCATCGATACCTTTACCAACAACGTGGATCCCTATTGGAGTGCTCTCGAACTGCACCGTCGCTGAGTTCCAGACCTTAGTTGGCGGGTTCGTGAACGGTGAAATCACCGAATTGACATCAAAGAAATCATTCGCATCACCGCCCCAGTCACCTGCTCCGGTTTCCTGATTAACGAAATTTGTAGCATCGGGATATGGACCGAGCGCTAATGGTTCTGATTCCGGATGATCAGGTGCTTGGAATGATGAGTACCACCAGTCTGAGTAAAAACCGCCCTGGGGATCTGCGATATGGATCCGTTCTTTTTCGTGGTAGCCGTTAAACGGGTTAGGATCGACTTGCTTAATGAGGTCCCAGCGATGCCACTCTGCATCTTCCATTCCGTCTATCTCGAGTACCCAATCATAATTACCGTCAGCACACATGATGTTTGCCTGTACATCGGGGATCATTAATCCCTCATCAACAATATGATACGCCAGTATCCCGCTAGGCATGCTTCCGAAATCGCTTTCCCCAACCGGAGCGTACTTCGTTTCGAACTCACTTTCTTGGTCGCGATACTCCAGAATTATCGACTGTTGCGGCGTTGTATTCTCGATCGGAATGTCGAGGATCGTACAGTAGTTCAACGGTCCGGCACCTTTGTCAGTGACATCATACGTATTAATGGAAAAGAGACGATACGTCTCATCGTCATTCGCGGTTTCGTGAACTCTGTGATAAAGTTGGTTTGCGCCGTGGTCGTACTTTGCCCACCCGGTTTTAGCTCGTTCGAAGCCCGAATAGTTCCCATAGCAGTTGCCCGCCAAGGGGGAGTACGGGTACATATACGAAGTATGGCGATGGGCGCCAATAGCCGACTCTCCGGTGTGCATAAACGGGAAAACTTGCATGCTTACCACCAAGTGCGAGAGCTCGTGAACGAGGGTTCCGTAAAAGGTTGCCCGTTGTTCCTTGATGTATATCCGCGACTTCATGTTTGCTCCGAGGAGTCCGGCGTAGAAGTGCGTCTTCTTACCATCATGAGTTTCCCTGTTATGTTGCGCTTGGCCTTCTGTGGACGGACGTGCACGTGCGTGGGCGGACG
>PABJ01000015.1 GCA_002699105.1 Ectothiorhodospiraceae bacterium
GGTCCGTGCGCCGCGGGCCTGCCTCGTACCCGATGGAACAGGTCAGCTCGAACAGGCGACGGACGACTGCAAGCGGTTCGGCTTTGCAGGTATCGAACTGCGCAGCGATTTTATCCCGGAGCCGCCGAAGATCGATGTGCCGTTCATTGCATCGCTCAGGACGGAGGACGCTGAGTTTTTCTCCCGGATGGAAGGCGCGGCGGCATTCGACTGCGACGTGAGGTTTGTCGGGAGCATCAGCCTCCCTGAATACGGCAGGCCGTTCATCCTTTCATCGCATCCTCACGCTACGGGCGAGCAAAACGTTGCAGAGTTCGAGCGTGCCTTCGATGTAATAAATGAGCGCTCCCCGTCATACGCATCGCATATAGAATTCAAGTACGCGCCAGCAGTGCATTCCTGGGACGAACTGCGCACGGCATTCAGCATCGCGGAGACATTAACGAGCCGGTTTCCATCCTGCCCAGTGACCTTCATTCCGCAGGGCAAACGCTGGTGGTGGGTGCGGGCATTTCTCATCGGAAAGAATGCACGGCAGTATCTCACGTACCCGGGTACAGCGCTGGAGGGCAGCACTCCAATCCTTGGCGATATGCTGCCGCATATGGCTGGCCCTTTGCCCACGAAGTGGTTTGCACTCATCGGCAAGCCGGTCGATGGCAGCGTCGGCGACATTTTTCACAGGACTCAGAGCTTACGCTACGACGAGGGCAGTGTGGGATACCTCAAGATTGAAGTCGCAAAGGAAGACGCCGATACTGCGCTCGCATTCCTGCACGAGCTCGGCTTCGCGGGCCTATCGGTTACCGCGCCGTTGAAGCAGGCCGTGGCCGAATCGCACCACGTGAACAACGAACAGCAATTACCCGCGGGAAATACACTTCTCCGCACCGAGCGAGGCTGGACACTCTACGATACGGACGCGGCGGGCATGAAAGCAGCGCTTGCGTTGTTGGAACAACATGGCTTCCCAAAAGGCAGGGCTGCGATTTACGGACAGGGCGGAGTGAGTCCTGCCGTGCGCCGCGCAATCGAAGAGAGCGGCTGGCAGATCGACGCGGCGGTGCGCGCAAGGGAAGGCTGGCATGTGTGCGGCTGCGCATCGACGGACCTCATCGTGAATGCGAGCGGGACCAACGAAGATTCCCGCGATGGTGCGCCCCCTGCAAAAGCCTGGATCGATCTGCACTATAGAAACCTGATACCCCCGCCTGCCGGTGTGAGCTTCTATATGAGCGGTATGCCGTTCTTCGAAGCGCAGGCAAACGAACAGCGGCGTCTCTGGGGATTGAACACCGAACAAACGGAATAATCATGCGCGGAAACAGTTACGGAAACAACCTGGTACTCACAAGCTTCGGCGAATCGCACGGCGTAGCGCTTGGCGCAGTCGTCGACGGCGTCCCTGCACAGATCGAGATTAGCGAGGATGATTTCCGGCACGATCTCGCGAGACGGAGACCGGGACAGTCCGGCGTCACCACATCACGAAATGAAGCCGACGAGCCGGAAATACTGAGCGGGATCTTTGAAGGACAAACGCTCGGGACGCCGATTGCCGTCCTTATCCGGAACAAGGATCACAAAAGCGACGAGTACGATAAGGAGTACAAGCGGCCGGGGCATGCAGAAACTGCGTGGGAACACAAGTACGGCATCCGCGACTACCGCGGAGGTGGACGGGCTTCCGGCAGGGAGACCATTGCCCGCGTTATCGGCGGGACGATTGCAAAGAAAATCCTGCCGAAGGACTTGCAGATTCACGGCTTTACCCGCAAGATCTGCGGGATCGAGGCAGAGAATATTCCCCAGGAACTCAGCACAGAAACCATTGATGCGAATTCCGTCAGGTGTCCCGATTCTGCCGCTGCAAAGAAGATGGAAGAGCTCATCCTTGAAGCGAAGGAGAGCGGCGATTCGCTCGGCGGCATCGCAGAGCTGCGCATAACAGGCGTCCCCGCCGGACTGGGCGAGCCGACCTTCCGCAAGGCGAAATCCGAGCTTGCCGCGGCGATGATGTCGGTCGGTGCAGTATCGACTGTATCGCTCGGCCTGCGGGAGGAGGAGTTCGAACTGCCGGGCTCAGTCTTTCACGTCCCCCTCAAGGCCGGCATCGCGATGCGCTCGCACGGCATACAAGGCGGCATCACCAACGGCGAGCCGATCACTTTGTATGTCTTTATCAAGCCACCGAGCACCACAGGGTCGATGGCAACCAAGGGCAGGCACGACCCCTGCATCCTTCCGCGCGTGATTCCGGTCCTTGAGGCGATGGCAGCCTTCACTCTTGCCGATCTGTTTCTCAGCGCCAGGATGGATCGGCTATGAAAACCAGCGAGCTGGTCCACATAGCGAAACTCTCTGAACTTGCGCTGGATGAGACATGCATCGCAATTGCCGATGAGAACCTCCCGCAGAAAATCCGGGATGCCTTCCCACTAGCAATCACCGTAGAAGCAGGCGAGCGGCTGAAATCGCTTGCCTCCATTGAGCGGCTCGCTGAACAAATTCTGGCGCGGCGCGCAACAAAGCCGCTGACCCTTGTTGCCGTGGGCGGGGGCAGCGTAGGGGATGCCGTCGGATTTCTGGCCAGTACGCTCTGGCGCGGCGTGGGTCTTTGGCATATACCGACAACATTGCTCGCAATGGTGGATTCCGCACACGGAGGAAAGACGGGTGTGAATCTCGCGAACGCGAAGAATCAGCTTGGCACCTTCTATCCTGCGGATAAAGTGTTCATCGTCGCGGAGCTGCTTGAAACGCTTCCCTACCGCCAACGACGAGAGGGAATGGCAGAGGTATTCAAGGTTGCCCTGCTGAATCCTGATCTCGACATCGATGCATTCGGCGTGATGGAGCGGATGGTGTACGCGCCCTTCGCGGACGTGCAGCACGAGATGATGGTGGTGATCCAGGTGGCGATCCTCACCAAGCTCAAAATTGTGAAGGAGGACCCATTCGAGGAGTCCGGTACGCGCACGCTGCTGAATCTCGGGCATACAATCGGTCATGCAATAGAGCGAGTGTACGGGATCAATCACGGCGAGGCGGTGGCGTGGGGCTTGGCGTCGATGCTGCATGTATCGGAAAAGCACGGCCTGCCGTCTGCGTTGAAAGAAGCCCTCCTCGCCCGGCTCCATCCATTGCTGGTACCCCTGCGCCCCGGAATCGATGCCGAGATGTTGTTCGATACCCTTCGCAAGGATAAAAAGCGCCGCGGCGGGAAGCTGCGCTCCGTACTGCTACGCTCTATCGGCAATGCGTATGTTACCGACACGGTGAGCGAAGACGAGTGGCTGGATGCATTCGCCGAATCGGTGAAGTGGTTTTCAGATACCCGCGTCCGTGTGCAGTGCAAAACCCCGAGGGCAGCGTCGATTACAGTAGAATCCAGCAAGTCCGAGCTGAACCGGGCGCTTATCATCGCAGCGCTGCGGAAAGGCATCACCCGGATTGAAGGCAAAAGCTCAGCGCTCGATGTGCAGGAAATGGTTACGGCATTGGATGCGCTGGGTGCGCCGCTCATCCCCACCACAGCAGGCTGGGAAACAATCGGTGTGGATGCATCGAACAGCGATACGCGCAGCGTCCATTGCGGCGAGGGAGGAACGACGCTTCGTTTCCTCATTGCGTATGCCGCATCACAGCCCGGCAAAACCCGCCTGAACGCCGTTCCGGCTTTGCTACGCCGGCCGCATGGCCCGCTCATCGAAGCACTGCGAAATGCAGGCGCACGAATAGAGCAAACCGAAGACGGCTTCACCGTCCAAGGATGGGAGAACTTCCCGCTTTCGTTTACCGTGGACGGTTCTGATTCATCGCAATACGTTTCGGCATTATCGCTGCTGGCAGCAGGCGCTCCGCACCCCTTCACCATCCGGATCGAGGGCAGCGCGGTAAGCAAGCCGTATCTGGAAATGACCCTTGCTCTCCTGGAACGCGCCGGGGTGGAAGTGCTGCACGAAGGCGCCGTCATCGCACTGAATCCCACACCAAAGTTAGAGCGCGAATGCGAACTCACGATTGCTCCGGATGCCAGCTCCCTAGCGGTATGGCGGGTGACAGCGTACCTCGGACATCCAGGCAATGCGGCGATGCCGAAAGACACCCTCCAACCCGATAGCCGCATTGATGAATACCTTGGCATTTTAAAGAATGAGACTGCGCCCGCAATCGATTTGCGCAACGCACCGGATCTGCTTCCAGTGCTCAGTATCGCAGCGCTCAGGACGGGGAAAACAGTACGGTTTACCGGAATCGGCCACCTGCGGCACAAGGAATCTAACCGCATCGAAGGCTTACAGCAATCTCTGCAGGCTGTCGGCATACGCGCCGAAGCAGAAGAGCATGCGTTCGTTATTCCGGCGCAGTCGCCGGGCAAACTACGCGGGGCATTCGATACGCGCAGTGATCATAGGCTTGTGATGGCAGGTGCACTGCTGGCCTTGCTCTTCGGCCAGATCGAACTGACTGCGCCCTGGTCCGTCCAGAAATCCTACCCCAGCTTCTGGGACGACGCCCGCCGCGCCGGCTGGACACTGGAAGTGTAGGCAGAGATGCGCCCATTCGACAGGCACAGGGCAGGCCGCCGACTCAGTGCCTAAGCACAGACGATTCCAGATATCCAGATACTGTCCATATAGTTCAGTGGAGAAGCTGCGTGTACGGCGGTCTCCGCATCGCATCTTGGATCTCTGACCGCCCCAGGAGCTAGGCAACGGCTATACCCCCTTGTCACCTGTGCGCCGTGGCGTCAGGGGGTCGCTGAAAACGGCTGAGCCGATTTCAGCAGGGGGATTTGGAAAACCATCAATATTATCCGCTTAGCGGATTTTCACCCCCGGTTTCCATTGCGTCCTACGTTTCGTATAGATCCTCCCGTTGCTGTGAATCCGGGGCGACGGGACCGGGATGACTATCAACATCTGCTCGCCTCGAACCTCCGAGGTTTCTGCATTCTCGGAACAGTCCATCTCCTCACCCCAAGTCTGTCCCAAGATCTCGTCGTGCTTCATACTTGGCGACGGGTGAACGGGATATCCGCCCGGGACGAACTACAATTCCCACATTTGTGACAATGGTCGTGCTTCGATTGCTCTAGGTTGGAGTGGTGATTCCCGGTAAAGCAATCCTTGACAGTAATATGACAATCCTGTGACAAACGGTGCGCTGTGGCTCGATATACTGTGAATGAATAGAATAACCAACGTCCATATACAGCCACCGGAGGTCGCATGTATCGCATACCACCCCTCCTATACTCCTTACTTCTCATGTTCACCGTCGCATGTTTTCCGGTTACTGAAGTAGGCACACTTGAAACGAGTGCATTGGAAGACGGTTTTCGCACAGACGCGGCAACCAAAATCCACACACTCGATGCATCGGTCATTCTTTTTCCTGATGGATTCGCCCTACGCGGTGATACTATATACGGTTACGGGTCTCGCCATTGGATGGACAAAGATCTAGGTAGAACGTCTCGTTTTATTACCACCGATAGTATCGCTGCGATTACCTATTACGAGAAGAACATGCCCGCCGGAAGGTTCTTCGGGGAGTTTATGTACTTCCTCACTGCCCCTGGAATGACATACCTGGGTGTGTACTGTATCATGAATCCAAAAGCGTGTTTCGGCTCTTGTCCAACAGTCTATACATACTCCGATACTGGTATGACTTTGGAGGCAGAACTATTCTCAAGCTCGATTTCGAAACTCATGGAGGCAGACGATCTTGACGTCCTCGGGGAAAGACCGATTGAAGACGGTGCTTTTCCATTGCGGATTACCAACGAGGCATTGGAAACGCACTATATAAATCAGTACCAGTTGATTGATATACAACATCAGCCAGGTATCCGAGTATACCCAAACCCAAAGAACGATTTCATTGCGGTGCGGGAAGAGACCAGCCCACTCAGCGTAAGATCTCGGATGGGAGAAGATGTGTTGGAGCAGATCCGCACAAGGGATGCCTTGCAATACCGAACCGGGGATAATGCGTTCAAAGAACTTAGCGCTACAAATGAGCAAGATTGGATTGAGGTTGCATTCCAAGTCCCCGAGAGTGCAGAGTCAGTGCGACTTGTGCTGAGAATGAGAAACTCCCTACTAAGTACTGTGCTTTTCTATGATCTTGTGCTCGGCTCACAAGGACTGAAAGCCATTGATTGGACGCGTAAGATGAATGAAGATGCCGTCTATGCAGGTATCTTTAACGAAGTGTACAAGGCATTTTCCGGCATCAGGATACAAACCGAACACAATGGGAAGTGGAACGATTGCGGCGTCATCCACGATGTTGGTCCGATAAACTGGAAGCATATTGCCGTTGAACTTCCAGTGCGGCGATCAGGAGCGATGCACGTTCGTCTAGAGTTTTTCCCGGATAATATTCTTATCGATTACATCGCGGTGGATACAACCGCTTCGGGAGGGAGCCAGTTTCACGTTCGTCGTCTCGACCCTCTTACCGTAATTAACAACGAGGGCGAGGAATGCTCGGAAATATTGCCGCTACTTCAGGATGTTGATGAAAAACGCTTGGTTACTAACCCGGGAGATTCTTACAGGATGTTCTATGATATCCCGAAGTCCATATACGGGGCCCGTACCTTGTTTATAAAGTCACACGGCTACTATACAGAGTGGGTACGGGGTGGATGGCTTGTAGAAGATGAATCAGGATATCGGTTCAATTTGTTCGATGTAGAGGGTGCAGTAGCACAATTGCGCAAGCGTTGGATCGTCGGTCGTGAAAATATCGAGAGCACCTTTTTCAATGCACGCATACCTGTACGGGAGGAATTATGAAGACGGGAAAGATAATGCCACTGCTGTTAATCGCCGCACTACTGAGTTCGTGTACCAGCACGTATGAGGCAATGAAACCAGATGGTGAGAGAGCCCTGGCCGTAACTCTAAGCGGCCAAGAGTACGAAGGGGAACTACTATCGTTTCAAGAGTGTACGTTATATCTTTTGATGAAACCCGAGGGCTACGTACCAATCGACAAGCGCAGATATGAAGTATACGCTCTTCCCGCTGATTCGCTATACAGGGTAACGATAGAAGGTATTAACGGTCGCGATTGGATACCGCAAATTATACTGTTTCAAGCAATACCCACATTGCTGTTTACTTTAGCTGCTTCGGCTTGGAATAACTCGGAGCAAGACGGAGTTAGATCGTCAGTAGACGTTGGAGAGATGTTTCTCAGCTTCGCTGTGCCCACGGCGATAACATGGCTTCTTTTTGAGATAAGCACACCCCCTGCTCCTGAAGCCAGTGCCCCTATTGATGATGAGCAGATTAGGAATTTAGTTAAATATGCGCGCTATCCCCAGGGCATGTCGGAAGAGACAATGCACGCGTATATGCTAAGAAATCCGAACGCCAAAATCTCCCTAATCGGCAAACCTTAGTGTATTTGAGAATAGCCGTGATAGTGAGAGGCGCCTGCGTGGTGAGGAGGTGTTGTATACCATACATGCGCTTTGGAGAACCCATCCGGGCAATAGAAGAGTATGACCTCACACGAAACTCTGCCACAACCGCATATCCGGCTGCGGTGTAAATGATTGCTGTTTAGTACGATTCCACAGCTTTGTTAATCTGCCCGTCTTAGGGTACAAGAATTGCTCACGTACACCATAAAAAACCCCTGCTGCGCAGGGGTTTGAAAATCCAGTTATATGTCGGTGCGGGCTATTTGTTCTTCAGAATTTGAATGCCCCGGATTTCTGTCCGCAGACTCATCGAAGCGATGTGCTCGAGGGTGAGCATGTTGTACCACTTGAGGTAGTTCGATGCCACAAAGAACCGCGTTTCGTCGTCGCTGACGCCCATTCCGCGAGGAACGTACCCAGCATTGAAGATCTTGATGTACTCGTTCTTCTCCACATCGTAGACGAGAATACCCTCAACGTCCTTCAATGCATCCTTGTCGTTAATCACAAACGCATATTTGCCGTCGTTCGGGACGAAGATATCGCGCTGAGTGCCCGTTTTGTGGCGGTCCGGCTCGCACTCTGCAGTGGTTTTATAGGTGTCTGTGCTGATCACCTGGAGCTTATTGGCGTTACTATACGTAATGAACGCCTTTGCCTCCGCGGGGCTGCATGCGATGTTTTCCACCTTATCGACAAGGCCCTCAAGCAGCGGAACCGTGCCCATGGTTGCGTAGGTTTCTGTATTGTAGACGGTGATGGACTTACCTTTTTCGACCACGAAGAGCTTCTTGCCGTCGTGCGAAACCGACATGCTGTTCACGTTATCGCCGACATTGAATTGTGCTACCTGCCGATCTTTTTCCGTATCTAGCACGTAGATGCGCAGGGGCTCAGGTTCGTCCGGGCGCTCGGCAACGTACATGCGTTTGCCGTCGGGGGATGCGACCATCACGCCGGCGTAGATGCCGCGGCGGTTCACCGGAAGGCGGTGTACATTGATGACTTTGTTCGAGACGATATCGACGACTGATACCGTGATCTCGCCTGTGTTTGAAACGTACAGCCGGTTCTTCGTCGCGTTGAACGCAATGTAGTCGGGGTTTCTGCCTACCTGAATGCGCTGGATGATTCTGCCCTTTTCCGGGCTTATAAGCGCAAGGTTGTTCTCCTTGTACAGAGCGGCGTAAACGGTGTAGCTATCATTTTGGGCGTTCGATTTGAAGGATACGAACAAGAATAGCAGTAGAAATGTTGTTGTAATTAGCGCGTGTCTCATACCGGTTCGAAATGGTTAGTGAATGGATGGGTCTCGGATTAAGCAATTGTACCAAAGCATGGACTTGCAAGCAAGCTCAGATGCAAAAAACTGGCATTGGATGTCCGATTCTTTCCGTATTTCCGGACTGCAACAGAACGCCGTCTCGATCCGTACGTCAAACGAAGTAAAGATTAACGAATGAGCGCAGTACGTTCCGTGTTTCCACTTATCGTCAGTATCGTCCTTATCGGCATCACCAGCGGGCTATTCATTTACTTGCTCCGCAGGCTGCACCCCGATTGGTGGACCCATAAACTTGTACGCTGGATCTCCTTTGCTGTTCCTGGCACCGGCTTTGTATGCCTTATTCTGTGGGTCATCGGAACATACAACGGCATGCACGGTTTGATCTCGCTTGGCTCTCTGGGAACGATCGGCGTGGTGGTAGTCGGTATCGCCCTTACGCTTTCGCTACCTGTATCGGGACTTATGCATGCGATCTCGCGCAAGTCCCGAAAACCGAAAGAGGTACAGGAAAAAATTGCCGAAGACACCTCGCTCGACAGGCGCAGATTTCTCCGCACGGCATCGATCATCGTCCCGGTGGCAACGCTCGCAGCGGGTGGCAAGGGCATCATCGAAACGATGGAAACTCCAGGCGTCAAACACATCACGCTGCCTTTTCCCGATCTGCCTCCCGGTCTGGACGGGATGAAGATCGCACAGATATCGGACGTCCATATAGGAATCTTCGTGGGCATGGACGATCTGGGGGAGATTCTCGGCATCGTCCGGAAAGAAAGTCCTGATCTCGTCCTCATGACGGGCGACATCTGCGACGACATGGCCCTTTATGCAGAGGCCCTGAAACTTTCCGCGCAACTCAATCCGCCACTCGGTACGTACGCATCCATAGGCAACCACGAATACTACCGCGGCATAAGGGACGTGGTCCGCGCGTACGATTCGAATCCCATTCCCCTCCTGCTCAACGAAGGCGCAGCAATTGAGCGCAATGGCAGTACGCTGTTCGTAGGCGGCGCCGACGATCCGCAATCGCTCGGCACTCCCCCGGAAGGTTTTTTCGATCGCTCCATCGAACGTTCGATGCGTGATGCGCCTTCCGATAGCTTCAAACTCCTGATGAGTCACCGCCCGGATGTCTTTCCGACGTCCGAACGCCTCGGAATGAATCTCACTCTATCGGGACATACCCACGGCGGGCAGATGGGCTTTAACGGCAGGAGTATGCTCGAGTTCATCTCGGAGACGAAGTACATGTGGGGACATTACAAGATTGGCGATAGCCAGCTCTACACCACAGCGGGTGCAGGCCAGTGGTTCCCGTTCCGCCTTGGGTGCCCCATGGAAATCCCCATCATCACACTCAAACGCGGTTAAAAAATCCCGCCATATCGGCAACTCCCCGGCTCAAATCTGCATAGCGGTTTGGGCCTCATTCTCTGTAAATGTTTCATCCGTTTCGACATTTCCCTTTCTATTGTATCGTTCAGGTGCGTAGATTGAAATGCAATTGATGGGTAGCCGACATGTTTTTCCTCGTTATTTGCTTGAAAATAAGCAAGTTATGGCATACATTTAACGTGGATTAGTAACAGAGAATCGCTATCCCATATTCATTCATTCGATTAGCCCTCAATACATCGGACGAACGAGTACAATTTGAACGCGGCCCTCAACTCGCAACAACGAGTTGTGAGCCTGTTCTGCAATAGAGTCGAATACAAGACGAATGTTATACACTTCAACAGGTCAGACGATGAAAGCTATTGTCACAGCTTCATTCACTTTGATGATCGCAGCGGCGATTGTCCTCGGTAGTGCGCAGGCGGAGGCCGGCATTCCCGGGAAAATGAACGCCGCTCCCGGAATACCTTCAGTAGAATCCGAACTGGTCTTTACCGAAAACAACGGAAGGATATTCGATACCGACGGCAATCCCCGTCCGGATATTCTTTTCACCGCCGGTAATGGCGATGTCCGCTTGTTCTTCCGTGACGAGGGTTTGAGCTACGTGTTCACGCGGCTCGTCGAAAACGGCGCGGGTGCGCTTCAGATCAATCCGCTTGATCCTGCGAGCAGGGACTTGAAGATTGCCAAGTCGCTCTCCGCCTACCGGATGGATATGCAGCTAATCGGTATGAACCAGGATGTGCGCGTCGTTGCTGAGGATGAGACCGAGACCGCCATCCGCCACCTCGGACAGGATGCAGTAGCAGGTTCGTTCCGGAAGATCCGTTATGAAAACGTGTACGACCGCATCGACATGGTGTTCTATACGAACGGCAGCACGGTCAAGTATGATTTCATCGTCAAGCCTGGCGGAAAGATCTCCGATATCAAGCTTCGCTATGTCGGAGCAGAATCCATGCATGTGAACGGCTCGGGTGAACTTCGCGTCATGAACCCGCTTGGCGAACTCACGGAAATGGAGCCGGTAAGTTTCACACAACCGATAGGCGGAACAATGTCCGCAGCGCCGGACGCCCGTCTTACGACGCGCTACGAATTGGACGGCGACATCGTCACATTCCGCGTGGACGGATACGTGCCTGGTTCGACGCTGGTCATCGATCCGAACTTGCAGTGGTCGACCTTCTACGGCGGCAGCGGCGATGAACGTGCAACAGGCGTCGCGACCGATATCGCAGGGAACGTATTCGCGACAGGCTACACATCGAGCATCAACTTCCCGACCGTTTCTGGTACGCAAGTCACTAACGCCGGCAACATCGATGCATTCGTCATGAAGATTAACTCCGCCGGGAACACCGTGAATTGGGCAACATATTATGGCGGCGGAGATTCAGATTTTGGCGCGAGGATCGCGCTCGATCAGTCCGGAAATGTTATCGTCGTCGGAACGACTGCCAGCACGAATTTCCCGATCACCGGAAACGCGCATCAGTCGACGAAGTCGAATAACCAGGATGCTTTTGTCGTGAAGCTCAACGGCAACGGTGTGCCGATATGGTCGACGTACTTCGGCGGCAACGGCACGGATCAGGGGAAGGGTATTTCCACCGATGCCGCAGGCAACATTTTTATCGCCGGTCAAACTGCAAGCTCCAACCTGGCCGGTACAGCCGGAAAGTTTCAATCCACATTCGGCGGCGGAACGATCGATGGATTTGCATCGAAGTTCAGCGCGGCGGGTGTCCTCTCCTGGACGACCTACCTCGGCGGAGGCGCCTCCGATGAAGCAGCCGATATCGCCACTGCAACGAACGGCGATCTCTACGTCGGCGGGACAACATTCAGCTCGAACTTCCCGGCAGGAGGCTTCCAGCCGAACCGTCCCGGCAACGCTGACGGTTTCCTGACAAGACTTGATTCTGCAGGCGCAGATACGACGTGGAGTACGTACTTCGGCGGTTCGGATGAGGACCGGGTTTATGGCGTCGCTGTAAACACATCCGGCGATGTGTTCATCGCGGGAGAGTCCAACAGTACGAATCTCCCCGTTGTCACAAACTCGTACCGTCCATTCCCACTCGGCACCGATGCTTTCGTCGCCAAGTTTAACGCGACAGGTATGAGGACTTACGGCAGCTTCCTCGGCGGTTCGTTCACGGACTATGCCTCGGACGTTCATGCCAGCTCAGGCAACAGCGTGACAATCGTTGGTGTGACGGGAAGCTCGAACTTTCCCACAGTCCAGATTCCGATTCAATCGAATATTTCTGGACCGACCGACGGCTTTATTGCGAAGTTCCACATCAAGGATCCGTCGCAGGGTACATATCTCGGCGGCAAAGCCGATAGCCTGGTGCTCTCGACATTCTTCGGCGGTACGACGGCAGACGAGTTCCTTTCCGTCGTGATGATGGAATCTGGTAATATCATCGCGGGCGGTCTATCGAACAGTTCATCGATCCCCAGAACCGGTACGATGTACCAGTTTTCGAATAACGGCGTGACCGACGCGATCATCGCCAAAGTGTGCGATATCGATCCGTACATCACACCTGCAGGCGACTTCATCATTTGCCTCGGAGACAGCATCGTACTTGATGCAGGTCCGAATTACGCCAGCTATAAGTGGTACCCTAACGGGGAAACAACCCGCCGGATTACCGTTACCGCAACCGGCAATTACTACGTAGAATGCACAGATGCGAACGGCTGCTTCGGTACCTCGCGCGATACGGTAAAACTCGTCGTGACGAACCCGCCATTGGTGAACGTACAGCAGGATACCGTGATATGCTCGAATCAGCAGGTTGTACTGCGTGCCTATGTCACAGGCGGAAGCCCGCCGTACACATACGCCTGGACGCCCTCAGCAGGTCTATCCGATCCGAACATCCAGGCACCGACTGCATCTCCGAACAGCACAACGACCTACGTCTGTACCGTTACGGACACGGTTGGATGTATCGGTATTGATTCTGCGACAGTGACCGTAAATCCAGTCTCAATCGCAAATGCAGGTCCTGATACGACGGTATGCTTCGGCACCCCGGTCACAATCGGAACGCCTGCAATCGGCGGTGTGACGTACTCCTGGTCGCCGGGCACGTACCTCAACGCGACGAATGTCGCGCAGCCTGTTTCATCGCCAAAGACGACGACAACCTACGTTGTCTCCGCGACGAACGGATTTGGCTGCGTCACGCACGATACGGTCGTGGTCACGGCAGAACCGAACGTAAACATTACTGCAGGCGGACCCACGAACATCTGTCAAGGCGACTCGGTCGTCCTTGATGCTGGTGCTGGGTACGTCGCCTACCTCTGGTCGACCGGCGCAGCTACCCGAACGATCAAGGTTGGTTCATCAGGGAATTACAAAGTAGCAGCCACCGATGGAAACGGCTGTACAGGCGAGGATTCTATCGATGTATTGGTGAATCCACTCCCCGTCGCGGACGCAGGACCTGAGGTTCAGGTCTGCCAGGGCGATACGACCGTCATCGGTACGGCTTCGATCCCCGGCCTGACGTATCTCTGGTCGCCGTTCCAAAGCATCAGCAACCCCACTCTGGCTCAGCCGGAAGTATGGCCGATGAAGACTACCACGTACAAAGTGCGCGTACAAAGCGGCCCTGGTTGCGAGAAGTACGATAGCGTCGTTGTCCGCGTCTTCCCCGAGGTGAACATCACACCTGCCGTGCAGGTGAATCTCTGTCTCGGCGATACGCTGACACTCGACGCAGGCCCAGGCTTCCTGAGCTATGAGTGGTTCCGCGGCGATACGCTTGGTGTGCCGCTTGGCACGAACCAGACCCAGGATGTCTACATCGGTTCTGTGTACACTGTGCGCGTTACCGACACGAACGGTTGTACCGGTATCGATTTTGTGAATGTCCGCTCCGGGACGGCACCGTTGCGCGCAGAGGCAGGCGGTCCGAAGTTCGTCTGTAAGAACATCCCCGTCACTCTGGGCGGCGATGCGAATGGCAACAATGTCGCTCGCGGCGGTGTACCTCCTTACGACTATGATTGGACACCGATCGCCGGACTCGATAATCCTTCGAGACCGAACCCGGTTGCCACCCCCGACACGACAACGACGTATGTTTTGAAGGTCACCGATCAGTACGGCTGTGTTGCCTACGATCAGGTAACGGTCTTCATCACATCGACGAACCTTCCGCAGGCCGTTGCCGGTCCGGACGTTGGAATCTGTATCGGCGAAAGCATTGTCATCGGCGACTCTGCTATCGGAGGCTCGCCGCCGTTCAGTTATCTCTGGGAACCCTCGCAAGGGATCTGGGCAACCTCCCCGCATCCGGAAGTGTCGCCGACGACGACAACCACATACGTGGTCACAGTAACCGACCGCTTCGGATGTATCAGTAAGGACAGCGTGAAGGTTACGGTGAATCCGCTTCCATCTGTCGCGATCAACGCCAACGGTCCGCGGTCATTCTGCCGCGGCGGCAGCGTCACTCTGAGCGCAACGCCGGGCTTCGCGAAGTACTTCTGGAGCGACGGTCGCGAAACGCAGGATATCGTCGTTACCGAACCGGGTGCGTATTTCGTCACCGTAACGGATGCCAACGGCTGCCAGGCAACATCAATGTCGCTCGGTGTCACAGTCACTGCACTTCCGAAGCCGCGTATCACTCCGCAAGGACCGACAACCTTCTGTGAGGGCGGTACGGTGAAACTCGTCGCCGAAAACGGCTTCCAGGAATACGCCTGGAACACTGGCGAGACGACGCGCATCATCGAGGTCTATCAGGACGGTCCGTACTGGGTCTCAGTACGAAACAGCCAGGGTTGCTGGGGTTCGTCCGATCCTGTTCGCATCACTGTGAACAAAAAGCCTGAGGTCGAGATTATGCCCGAAGGCCCGACGACATTCTGTCCGGGTGAACAGGTAACGCTCGATGCCGGTGTATTCAGTTCATACAAGTGGTCGAACAACGCAACGACCCGTAAAATCACCGTGTCGCAGAACGGCACGTTCACTGTCGAAGTAACGAACGCCGAAGGCTGCAAGTCGGTCTCCGCTCCGGTTACCGTGACAGTGAGAGAGCAGCTGAATCCCGTCATCATTCCAGCAGGACCTGTTACCATCTGCGCAGGCGATGAAGTCATCCTCGATGCCGGGGAAGGCTACGGTCAGTACAAATGGAACACCGGCGATACAACACGCCGCATAACTGTCACAACGGCCGGATCCTACTTCTGCGATGTCAGTTCGTTCGGCTGCGAAGGCACGACCCCTGCGACGACAGTCAACGTGGTTCCGAATCCGCTGCCGGTTATCACGGCGAACGGTCCGCTCGAGTTCTGCCGCGGAAGTTCGGTAACGCTCGATGCCGGCGATGGGTATTCAAACTACCTCTGGTCGACCGGTGCGACAACGCGCCGTATCACAGTCGGCGAAGGCGGTTTCTATTCCGTCACGGTTGAAAATGCCAACGGCTGTGCGGCCACTTCGGAAGAAGTCCAGATAACGGTTTTCGAAAATCCGAAACCGAATATCGCCTCTGCCGGACCGACAGAAATCTGCTTCGGCAAGAGCGTGACGCTTACCACTGGACCAGGCTTCGAAAGCTACTTGTGGTCGAACGGTAAAACCACGCCTTCAATCGTCGTATCGGAAGCGGGTAACTATTCCGTTCGCGTGACCGATAAAAACGGCTGTATCGGCGAATCCGATGCGATACGCATTACCGTGCTGCAGGCCTTCACTGCCCGTATCACCGCAGAGCGGGAAACCGAATTCTGCTTCGGCGACAGTACCATTCTCGACGCCGGTGCCGGCTACGTGAAATACGAATGGTCCAACGGCGCGAAGACCCGCAAGATTACCGTGAAGAATACAGGCACGTACTGGTGTACGGTGACGAATTCCGCAGGCTGTATCGCGATCACTCCGCCCGTCACGACGACAGAGTATTCGAAGCCGCGCCAGCCGGGTATCACCCAAATCGGCATGGTGCTGCACGTAACGCCGCCAGCCGAGAGCTACCAGTGGTTCCTTAATGGACAGGAGATACCGGGCGCAACGCAGGTAACGTACACGCCGACCGAGGATGGGACCTATTCGGTTCGCACATTCGATCGGAACGGGTGCGGAGCCGAGTCGCCGCCGTATATCTATAGTACGGTGGATGTGGCCGGACCGCAGTCGGCAGCTGCAAGCTTCAATGTGTTCCCCGATCCGAACACCGGTTCGTTTACATTCGAAGCATACTTCGAGAAGACAACCCCGGTGACCGCGAACGTTACGAACATGCTCGGAAGTTCGGTGACAGTCATCGACGAGAAATCGGTTCAAGGATCGTTCCGCAAACAGGTATCGATCCATGAGCTTCCGCCCGGAATGTACTTCCTGCACGTCCACGCAGGCGAGAATCACTGGGTGCGAAAGATCGTCCGTCAGTAACCGACACTCCCGTTTTGTGTCTACCTGCCAGCCGCCTTATGGCGGCTGGTTTTTTATTTCGTACTTCTGTTGAGATGGACTAGGTAAAGACCTATCTTTTTAGGATGGTGAGATACCGCACAGCCGGCAGTTCTATCCGCGGCGCATGTAACTCGAATACTTGATATATATTCTCTGCCACGAGGATAACTTTATGAAGACAGCGATGCATATTTTCGTCGTGGTTGTCGTATGCTTGTCATTGATGTCAGCACAGGGATTCGCACAGAATGAACACGTCCAGCAGGACGGTCCGGTTCGTTTTATCACGAGACCTACGACCAAAAACCTCGACACGAGAGAAGTTTCCATCCTCAACACCGAGCGCACGGCGAGACCCAGGTATTGTAACAGCTACATCTATTATGACCGGCATGCATCCACATCGGAGTACATCGATAGCGTCCCATCAAAAGTGTTTGCGGTGCGGGCTTCCATGCCGCACGGTTGGATGCAGATTCCTGCCCCACAGTGCACTGTTTGGACGGTAGACGTCGATTTTTACTGGCTTCCGGATTCCGTGAATGACCGCGATACAATTAATGTCTTCATACGCGAAGCCAGCCCTCCATACGATGAAATTCATATTTCCAAGTTCCTGACGACTCTCGGCAACAACGTCGGAAATATCGAGATTGATCCTCCGATTCAGCCGTACAAGGTGCCGATTGTCAACACGTCGACGGACTACTTGATCGGTGTCTATATTACGGGGGATACGGGAAACACCATCAAATGGCGGTTCCGAACGCCGGCTGCATACGATAACCCACCGAGATCGTACGTTTTCACGACACCGACAACACCCGTACCGGTCGGTACGGCGCTCTCATTGCCGGACTGGAGCTTTTATCCGGTCGTGTGCTGCGATTTCTGGAGACCGGTGGAACTTTCTCTTTTCCATGGCTCCTATCTCGACGGTTCGGTGTTCCTCAACTGGCAGACCGAATCCGAGATCAACAATTACGGTTTCGAGATATTGCGCTCTGGCGAACGCAACGGCGACTATTACAAGGTCGGCGAGAAGGCAGGCAAAGGTACCACACATGAGCGGTCGTGGTACGATTTCGTCGATAACAGCGCCAAGGGTAACAGTCCAACCGGCTCGTACTTCTACAAGCTGCGTCAGATTGACTTCGACGGCGAGCACAAAGAATACGGCCCGATCCGTGTCGCAATGGGCATACCGGGTGAAGGCGGCATCCATCTTCACAGCGTGTATCCAAACCCGGTCCCTCTGGACGGGTACAGCGTTATCGGCTATGAACTGCCGGAAGAGACGGGTGTGAGTATACGTCTCGTGAACGCGCTCGGCCAGGAGGTAGCGACGCTGTTCGAGGGCAATAAGCCCGCAGGCTACCATGAGGCGCTCTGGCAGGTGAATGCACATCCTGGCCTCATCAATGGCACGTATTTCATCCTGATGAAGACCGAATCCCGGTCTATGATGAAGAAGATCAGCGTGATTCGGTAACTCACCACGAAGTTTTGTGTCTACCTACCAGCCGCCGGAAGGCGGCTGGTTCGCGTTGTACCCCTTCAGATCGGATAGATTGACTAGACAGCCGAAAATCTCTATTTTGATTGGTCACACGTACCTGCATGCGCAGGGCGTCAACGGCGCACGTAGCTCGAATACTTGATATATATACTCTGCCACGAGGATAACGTTATGAAGACAGCGATGCATGTTGTCAGCACGATTGTGGTGTGCTTGGCGATGATGTCGATACAGGGTTTCGCACAGAACGAACATGTCCAGCAGGACGGCCCGGTTCGTTTTATCACGAGACCCACAACGAAAGATCTCGATACGAAGGAGATCCCCATCATCAACACCGAACGCTGGGCAAGACCGTTTAATTGTACCAGCCGCATTTATTACGATCAGTCTGCATCGACGACGGAATACACCGATAGCGTCCCGTCGAAAGTGTTTGCAGTGCGTGCTTCCATGCCGTCGGGTTCGGTGCAGCATCCTGTCTCGAGATGTACAGTCTGGACGGTTGACGTCGATTTTTACTGGCTGCCGGATTCCGCGAACGACCGCGATACGATCAATGTCTTTATTCGCCAGGCTAACTCTCCGTACAACGAGATTCATATCTCCAAGTTCCTGACGACGCTCGGCAACAACGTCGGCAACATCGAGATCGATCCTCCCATTCTCCCGTACACTGTGCCGATCATCGCGAACACATCGCAGGACTACTACATTGGTATTTATATCACGGGTGATACAGGCAACACCATCAAATGGCGGTTCCGAACTCCCGCTGCATACAGCAGTCCGCCAAGGTCATACGTTTTCACCTCGCGGACATCGCCCGTACCTGTGGGTACGGCCCTCTCGTTGCCGGATTGGAAGTTTTACCCAACAGTGTGCTGCGACTTCGGCGTACCGGTGGAGCTCTCTCTTTTCCATGGCTCATATCTCGATGGTGCAGTGTTCCTCAACTGGCAGACTGAGTCCGAGATCAATAATTACGGATTCGAGATATTACGTTCGGGTGAACGCAACGGCGAGTACTACAAGGTCGGAGAGAAGGCAGGCAAGGGAACCACACATGAACGGTCGTGGTACGATTTCGTCGATAACAGCGCCAAGGGGAACAGCCCGACCGGCTCGTACTTCTACAAGCTGCGCCAGATTGACTTCGACGGCGAACACAAGGAATACGGTCCGATACGTGTCGCATTGGGCGCACCGGGTGAAGGTGGATTTCATCTCCACAGCGCATATCCAAACCCGGTCTCACAGGACGGTTACAGCGTCATCGGATATGAACTGCCGGAAGAATCGGATGTAAGCATCCGCGTCGTGAACGCGCTTGGCCAGGAAGTAGCAACGCTGTTGGAAGGCGAAAAGCCTGCGGGCTACCATGAAGCGCTCTGGCAGGTGAACAGCCAATCGGGCTTGCTGCACGGCACCTACTTCATCATGATGCAGGCAGGTACGCACTCCGCAGTCAAGAAGATCAGCGTCCTAAAGTAAGCGCATCGAAGGCATTGAACATCACAGGGACATAGCGGAAGCTGTGTCCCTCTCATTTTATAGAAGGATGTATGAACACACCTGCACTTTCCGTCCGCATTACCCGCGTTACTGCGGATTTCGACGATATCCCCCTGCCGAAATACGAAACTGAACTCTCCGCCGGGATGGATCTCCGGGCAGCCGTGGAGCGTCCGCTCATTCTCGAAGCCGGGCAGACACTCGCAGTTCCGACCAACCTGGCGATTGAACTCCCTCCGGACTTCGAAGCACAGGTTCGGCCCCGCAGCGGCCTGGCGCTGAAGTACGGAATCACGTTACCGAATTCGCCGGGTACTATCGATGCGGACTATCGGGGCGAGATCAAGGTCATCATGACGAATCTCGGGCAGCAGCCGTTCCGGATCGAACGCGGCGACCGTATCGCCCAGATGGTAGTCGCCCCGGTCACGAAGGTCGCTTGGGAAGAAGTCGGTTCGCTCAACAATACCGAGCGCGGTGCAGGGGGATTTGGAAGCACGGGAAAATCATAGTCTGTTAGAATGCAGCCCCCTTACGTCTTATACGGAAGAATACTGAATCCGGTCTCAGCCAAGCGTGTGGAGTACATCACCGACGCAGCGATTGCGGTCGGCGAAGATGGTAGAATAGCGTTTGCCGGGCCGGTTGCCGAGCTTCCGGAAAGCGTCTCGCACTATCCAAAGCGAACCACCGAATGTCTCATCACACCCGGCTTCATCGATCTCCATACGCACGTGCCCCAACTCCATGCGCGCGGCAGGTGCGAGGAGACGCTCCTGGCCTGGCTCGAACGGCATATCTTCCCGGCTGAAGAACGGTTCAATGATCCGGTCGTCTCACGAAACGTCAGCCGGGCGTTCTTCGCTCAGCTTGCCTCGAACGGCACGACGGCGGTTTCAGCATATTCGAATTCCTCGCCTGAGTCGACGGCGATAGCGTTCGAGGAGGCCGAACGTTCGGGGATCCGCACATGCATGGGCATGATGCTGATGGATAGGAACGGCACACCCGGTCTGGATCGCCCGCCAGGGAAAGCATTGGAAGAGAGCGAGTCGCTCGTTCGTACATGGCACCGGAAATCCGCCAGGCTGGAGTACGCGGTTTCGCCGCGCTTCGCCATCGCGTGCTCACCGGAGCTGCTGCATGGCGCAGCCGAACTCGCTGCCCGTCACGATTGCTACATCCAGACGCACCTGAACGAACAGCCGGGGGAAGTAGCGGAAACACTGCGCCTTTTCCCTAATGCGAAGCATTATACCGATGTATACGATGAAGCGGGACTCCTCGGCCCGAGGACCATCCTCGGCCACGGTATCCACATGCGGGAGGAAGAGCTCGCTCTGCTGGCCGTACGCGGATGCTCTGTTGCGCACTGCCCTGATGCGAACCTCTTTCTCGGCAGCGGGAGGTTCCCCATCGAGCGTTATGCTGAGCACGGCATTCCCTACGGATTGGGCAGCGATGTTGGTGCAGGAACATCCCTCAGTATGCAGCATGTCATGAAGTCTATGAGCCATGTCCAGGGTATGGCGCTTCCGGCAGAGCTGGTGTTCTACACAGCGACGCTTGGAAACGCTCGCGCGCTAGGCAAGCAGGAGATGCTGGGTTCGCTGGAAACCGGGAAGGAAGCAGACTTCGTCCTCCACGACACAAGCATATTTCTTCCCCAGGAATCGCCTCTGAATCCATCAGCTGAAACACTCGTAGAACTATTTGTCCACCTCGGATCTGCGAATCAGATTGCGGCAACAGTTGTTGCCGGAGAGGCTGTGTATACGGCCGATTCCGGGTTTTCGTATCTCAGCGATCTATCGTAGTTTATCAAATCGTACTTTTTTCAGTAGCCACCGACCTTCATGATACATTGGAACGTCGATCCCGAACTCATCACGATCGGACCTTTTCACCTGCGCTGGTACGGCCTGTTATTCGCGCTGGGCTTCATTCTCGCCTACTATGTTATGGCCTGGATGTTCAAGCGCGAAAAGCGATCGGAAGATGATCTGAACCGTCTTCTTCTTTTTATGATGGTCTCGACGGTGATTGGCGCGAGGTTGGGGCATTGTCTGTTCTATGAACCGCAATTCTACCTCAGCAACCCTATCGAGATACTCAAGGTCTGGGAAGGGGGTCTTGCAAGTCACGGGGCAGCGCTGGGCATACTGATTGGGCTGTCTCTCTTCGTCAAGCGCACGCCGAACATGACGTTCAACTGGATCATCGACAGAATCGCAGTGGTTATCCCAATCGCAGCGTTGTGCGTCCGGCTGGGGAACCTCTTCAACTCGGAGATTCTCGGCATTCCGGGAGACGTACCGTGGGCATTCGTCTTCGAGCGCATCGATAGCGTGCCGCGGCACCCTGTGCAGCTCTACGAAGCGTTCAGCTATGCGGGGTTGTTTTTCGTGCTGTTCGGTCTGTATAAAAAGGGCGATATACTCAAGAAACCGCCCATGCTTGCCGGCATCTTCCTTATCGGCTTGTTCTCACTGCGTTTCCTTACCGAGTTCTTCAAATCTTCACAAACCCACATAGACACTACTTGGGCGATTTCCATGGGGCAGTTTTTGAGTCTCCCTCTTATTGCATTAGGTATCGTGCTTGTTATCCTGGGTACACGTAATGCGGGAAAGAAGCCAGGACCAAAGTCCCCGCCTCAGGCCAAATAGGGATTACAGCTGCTCGACGATATATCCTTGCTTTCGCAGGAGCGCGATAACGCCGTCATCGCCTACAAGGTGGGCTGCTCCCACAATGACCATATAGTCGATGTCGTGCTCCAACATGTCCACGATCTTGGGAATCCATGCTTTATTCCGATCGGTGACCATCAGCCGGTAGGCATCGGGGTTGTTTTCGTATTCCGATAGCAGGTAATCCTCAAGTGCATCAATGTCTCCCGTGCTCCAAGCTTCGACAAGCCGCTCGATCCCACCTTCTTCCATGCTCCCTTTCGTCAAGACCTCGTGCAGCACGGTTGTTTGCTCTTCGAGGGTTTGTCCCGTAAGCATATTAAGTTGGAACGCAAAGCTCTCGAGGCCAGATACTTCCTTACCTTCCTCCACGGCTTTTTGGTGAAAATACATATCGACACCCTGTTCGCCGCTGAGACCGGCATCCTGCAGCTCCAATGTCCAAAGCATCACAGTTATAAACCAGGGCTGCATCTTATCGAGGGTAGAGATTTGCACGCCTTTCATCTCAAGTCTGGTCTTAGCAAGGTCGAAGGTCTCCTTCGGAAGCACCTGCCGTAACGTCGTCCCCTCCGGGAGCAGCGCTTTATTCAGGAGCATGCCAGCAAGGGAAGAAGTCTCCAGGCTATCGAGATCGAGTTCAAGAACCAGCGCTTCTGAATTTTCGAACGCCTGCTCCATCGCCGAGGGGAGAGGGTACACGTCTTCTGTCAGCATATGCATCGAGCCGAGCAGGTAGACGGTATTGCTCTCCGATCGCACCTCCCACAGCAGATGCTTGCCGTCCGCATCCTGCGCAGAAGCTTGTATTGTGAAGGCCCACGCTAGAGTTAGGCATAATACTATATGGATGTACGCTTTACCGCGATCGGCGATGCGAACCGAACCTGCCTTAATGTGTGTCAGTTTCATACTCTTGTCTCCAGACACCGTCTTCTATGATCGGATAGTTGGGAGCATCGGCACTGAGGTATATCCATGCCTGCTTTGAGCTTCCATCTTCGAGTTCAACTTCAATACGCTTGCGGATATAGAGATCGGGGCATTCTTCAAATGCATCCAGCTCAGGAATGCGTTCCTCGTCTATCTCGTACACCTCCCCGGAGATGCTCCCTGTTCCTTCCGCAGCGAATGGAATGCCAGGTCCGTTGTACATCACCACACCTTGGGCTGTCGCACGTGCTCCGCCTTCGGCTTGGAGCATGTTATGCTTGCTGTGCCCCTTCTTGAGTAGCCCGTATACGAAAAATGTCTGTTTCTTCATAGTCGTGTTACATGAAAGGTACTGTATACAAAAATGCTCCGGGTTCAGGACTTGTTCTATCCATCCGCCGGAGCATACATGCGTTGAAAGATAATTATCCTTCGAAGCCCATCTTACCGATTTCCTTATCGATCAGGAACAAGCCGCGGCCTTCCATGCCGATCAGTTTGATCTTGTCGACGATATCGGAGAAGAGATGCTCTTCTTCATGCTGCTCGGCAACATACCACTGGAGGAAATTGAATGTCGAGAAGTCCTTCTCGGTCAATGCGGAGTCGACGAGGGCATTGATGCGGCTGGTGACGAACTTTTCGTGCTCGAGGGTTTCTTCGAACAGCTTGAGCAGCGATTCGTATTCGTGCTTCGGCTGTGCAAGTGCGGGTACCGTCGCCATCGCACCGGTTTCGTTGACGTAGTCGAACAGCTTCATCATGTGCTGGCGCTCCTCTTCGCTATGGCGAAGAAGGAAGTCCGCCGCGCCGTTGTAGTTGTTCATGGCGCACCAGCTGCTCATTTGCAGGTAAATGTTCGAGGATTCAAATTCTACTCTGATTTGCTCGTTCAGTTTTTCGAGCATGGATGCTGAAAGCATAATGTGCTACTCCTTATAGTCTATCGTTGTTGAGAAATAGGGTTCTTCATGTGGCGCGTGGATCTACTTCATGGTCTGCTGAAGCCATTCCCACTGCCGCCGGATACCTTCTTCGAGCGAGACCTTGGATTCGAAATCCATCAGTTCTTTCGCCTTGCTGGTATCGGCGTATGTAATGCGCACATCGCCCGGGGGAACGGGTTTATGTGTGCGCTGTAATTTCCTTCCTGTAACGCGGTCGATCATATCGCAGAGCTCGCTGACAGAGTGCGTCTTCGAACCGCCGATATTCACTACCTCGTAACCGTTGACGCGTTCCACTGCCCGCTCTACTCCGTCGATAATATCATCGATGAAGGTAAAGTCCCGCTGCATGGACCCGTCTCCATAGATATGAATCTCGCGGTCTTCTTGCAAGGCTGTGAGGAAGTTTGAGATCGCCATGCCGGGGCGCTGCCTCGGACCGTACACAGTGAAGAAGCGCAGGCACCATATGTCCATGTCATAATGCAAATGGTACGTATAGCCGAGAAGCTCGCAGGCTTTCTTGGTTGCCGCATACGGCGATTGCGGTAAGTCCACCTTCATCGTCTCGCGGAAAGGCACATCTTCGCTGTTGCCGTATATGCTGGACGAGGACGCGAACACCATCTTCTTTGTCCCGGCAGCGCGCATGACCTCCATGAGGTTAATCGTACCGGTGATATTCACATCGATGTTGGGAGCGGGGTCTTGCACCGAACGCCGTACCCCGGGCTGTGCCGCCAAATGCACGACGAGATCGGGCTTGTACTCTGCAAAGGCCGCTTCGATGGCAGCCTTGTTCCGTAAATCGGCTTGGATAAAGTGGCAGCGTTCGTTGTCACGCGCTTCCGCGATGTTCCGGAGTTTGATTTCCTTCGGGTAGTAGGCATCGAGATTATCGAACAGGATGGTTGTGTATCCCTTGGCCAGCAATCGTTCGTTGAGATGCGAGCCGATAAATCCCGCCCCGCCGGTGATAAGTACGTTCTTCATGTTCTCCGGAATTGTGTTCTATGTCGTCTACTTCTCTTAATCTACCGCGTTCTTCCGCTGTGCGCGCTCCAGCAGCTCCTGCAAGTATGCATCCAGTGCCTCAGGAGAATGCGTCGATTCCACATACGCCCGCGCTGCTTCGCCTAATGCGGTGCGCCGTTCGTGATCTTCGATCAGCGATTGCAGCGCATCGGCATACGCGGATGTTCCGTACGAATCGATAAGAACGCCGGTCTCGCCGCTTTGGATGATATCTGGTACCCCGCCGACGGAGGTCGCCAGCACGGGCACTCCGCATGCCATCGCCTCAAGGGCGACATTGGGCGTTCCTTCATGTTCCGACGTCAGGCACAGCACGTCGATATTGTGATAGACAGTTTCAATCTCGTTCACGTTCCCGATGAACGTCACCGCATCCTCTAACGATCGCTCGCGCACCAGATCTTCAAGCTTTCGGCGTTCTTCGCCCTCGCCTGCAATCGAACAGTGCAGACCCACCTCGCGGCGAAGAAGCTCTTCCACGACGTCGATCATGCGATCGACTCGCTTCTGCTTTGTAAGCCTCCCGACGAGTGCGACCTTCCCAGTCGGGGTGGTATCTGCCTTTGGCTGGAACCGAGCGGTATCCACGACGTTCGGCAGGAAGAACAGCCGCTGCGGATCGATGCCGATGGACTCTGCATTTCGCATCGCCAGCCGTGAATTCGCCGCAATGACGCGCGGCATTTTCAGGCTCGACTTTCCGAGCGAACCAACGGCTCTGATCTCGCTGAAACAATCGTTGCGCATCGAACCGATCTCCGGCACAGCCAGCAGTCTACCGACCATTGCCGCGTAGAGATTCGTGAAGAAATGCATGCTGTACACGAGCGTTACACCGCGACGCTGCATCTCCCGCTGGAGCTTCAGCATCCGCGTCATCCTTCCGCGCGACTTCCCCGCGTAGACAACGTCGATGCCCAATTCGCGGATCGGCTCTTCGTAGCGTTCGCCCTTCGTGAGAGAAAACACCGTGCACCTGATATTCATCCTCTGTAATGCGCTGAGGATATAGAACAGCTGCCTTTCCGCACCGCCCTGTCCGAGCGTTCCGGCAATAAACCCGATATGAAGCGACTGGCTGCGACTCAGTTTCGTGGTATCCGCGAATGACGTACAAACAATCGAAACTACGGACTAGCGCGTCATTATACAATGATTGGCGTTAGACGTGCGCCATTTTCGCTATGAAGCGCCGGAAAGTGGGATATACGCTGTGCATTCGGTATTTTGCTTCGTGTTCACAAATCGTAGACAGCACATATGATTCATCTACTAGAGCCATATCTCGGAGATACCGTACTTGCAGTGCTTTTGGCTGCAGTGCTCATTCTTGCCGGTACGTTCCTGCTCGCATGGCTGGCGCGGCTTGTTATCCGGTTCATCGAAAAACGCATTGCAGAGCACACCCGCACACGCCTCGATAATATCTTCCTTGAAACCCTCGGAAAGTACGTCGTCTCGCTTGCTATGATCGTCGGCGGATATTTCCTCTTCCAGGAACTCGCCCTCGAATTGCGGGAAGTGCCCGAATTCGTTATTCGCGTACTGGAAGGGGTTTCATCTGTCCTCTTCGTCATCCTTGTCGTCTACGCAGGCTATGTACTGATCGACTACATCCGCGCTATCGTGGAATGGTACCTGGATGATGTCGCGGTGAAAACGGAGTCGCGGCTCGATACCGAACTCGCTCCGCTCATCCGGCGGATGCTGAACATGGTCATCTTTCTGCTCGTCATCATCGTCGTCCTCGAGCATTTCGATCAGGATATATCCACTATTGTCGTCTCGCTTGGCGTGGGATCGCTGGCGGTTGCGCTGGCGGCGCAGGATACGCTCTCGAACACCATCGCCGGATTTGTGCTCCTTATCGACAGGCCCTTCCGCATCGGCGACCGTGTCGAACTCGTCGACGGCACCGTGGGAAATATAGAGGGTATCGGCATTCGCACAACGAAGCTCATCGACGATTACCAGGTGATGATCATCATTCCTAATGCCGAGATCGTCAAGGATCAGATCCACAACATGTCGTACCCGAACGATATCGTCAGGTTTATCGTGGAGTTCGGCGTGGCGTACGGAACAGATCTCAGTTACATGCGCAAAAGCGTCCTCGATAAGATCAATGCCGAGCCCGACATCGTGGAGCCCGATACATCCGAGGTGCGTATCATGGAGCTCGGCAACTCATCGGTGAACGCGCATCTGCTCTGCAAGATCCAGAACCCGAATAATATCCCGCGCAGGAAAGCGGAACTCCTGCAGCTTGTCTACGAAGCCCTCTACGAGAGCGATATCGAGATTCCGTTCCCGCAGCGTGTGCTGCATCTCGGCAAGTCGGCACAGGATGCGTTCGGAAAGAACACGTCCGATTCATAACAAGTACCTATCCCGGAAAGCATGGCATCAGAATTTAGCGTCACGAACAGCGAACTGAAATACGACGGTCGCGTCTTCACTATCGTGCGCGATGAGGTGAAGCACCGCACCGGCTACGACACCGTTCGCGAGGTCGTCCGGCATAACGGCGGCGCGGTTATCATTGCACTGTTCGATAATAACGATGTGCTGCTCATCCGGCAGTACCGCTACCCGGTGGACACCATGGTGTACGAGCTGCCCGCCGGTAAGCTCGATCCCGGCGAGGACCCCGAAGCCTGCGCGCGGCGCGAGCTGGAAGAAGAAGCCGGGCTCCGCGCTGCCTCCTTCAAGCGGCTGACCGCCATGACGACGACCCCAGGATTCTGCGACGAGGTGCTCCATATCTACATGGCTACCGGACTGGAAGCCGGCAAGCAGCGCCTGGAGCAGGGCGAAGAAAGCATAGAGCTCTACCGCGTGCCGATGGCGCAAGCCGTTGCGATGTGCCGCGACGGGCGCATTGCCGACGGGAAAACCGTCACCGGGATTATGCTCGCAGCGCTGGAAGCTGGCGCTCTCGGGATAGGCAAGTAAACTTTTCTGCCGGTTTTGTGTTGATATAGTAGGGACTGAGTCAACGAACAACAGACCATCAGGAGGATTTATGAAGTTACCAAAGCTGAAGACCGAATGGGACGGCTTCAAAGGGTACGTATCGATGACCTGGGATAAGATCTCGGACGAGGAGCTTGTCCGGGTAGAGGGCAGCCTTCCGACGCTTATCAATCTCATCGAAGAGAAATACCATACGCCGAAAGAGAAGATCGAACAGAAACTCGAAGAACTCTACAACATCTACATCGAGAGGAAACAGGCTTTGAAGGAAGACATCACTGAACTACGGCAAGACATCTCGAACCGCTCCAGCGAGCTTCTCGGCGGCATCCGCGATAAGTCCGAGGCGTACACGCGCAACGTGCGCACGAAGTTCAACAACCTCAACGAAGAGCACGTACAGCCCTACGTCGATAAGTCCGAGGACTACATCAAGATGCACCCCTTCACGGCTGTGTTTGGCGCGCTCGGCGTGGGAGTGCTCATAGGCGGCATCATCGGCCTGCTTGGCAGCAGCAGGGACGACTAGCCCGTAACAATCTCACGCCTGCCCCGATTTCGTTGCAGTAAATTCTAGACAACGTGAGAACGGGGCCATCCCGCTCCTGTCGTGTTGGGCTTTTTTGCGACGGGGGGATCTAACAAAACGCAGTATGCCGTTTAGTAGGTATCGGTTTTTACTCACCACACTGGTAATCCCCGGGCGGTCTTTGACCGCCGTACGCGCGGAGCACATGTACAACCCCTCTTGAGGTCCGAAGGACCGGAGAAGGGGGGTGAATTCTTCTCTGCGCTGAGCACGCACGCCCTGCCTCTGCCCTAGCGCCTCTATTTGATGGAGACCCCGGCACGCTACGGCGCATCCGTCACGGCGGACCTACGTCCTTCGACCCGCGGCTGCCTCTTAGCAGATAAAATTGATTGTTTTCCAAATCCCCCCGCTGAAATCGGCTCCGCCGTTCTCAGCGACCCCCTTGACAAGGGGGTTGGCTTCTGCCCTGGCGCCTCTATTTGATTGAGACCCCGGCACGCCACGGCGCATCCGCCACGGCGGACCTACGGCCTTCGACCTTCGCCGGGGTGACGGTATTATAGGCATTGTGGGGTTGTCTGTTGAAAGCTGCACCCACCCCGCTCCAGCGGTCACATCGTGACCTAGTTCAGCATGAGGAGGGAGAGAGCTGCACAAGCGAACTAGGCGTATCGATAGGGCATGCATGCCATATTACAAACAAAAAAAAAGCCCGGCGGTAAGCCGGGCTAGTTAGCCGGGTTGTGTCGTGATGCGTTAGTTTGCACGGTTTCCGACGAAGCGGCACTGGGAGCCCTTTCCAATATCAACAACGGAAATGAATGAATCCGTCGTGAAGGTTTTCCAGTCCTTGTCGAAGTCGGCTTCAACCCAAATTACGTCGCTGCTGTGGAGCGTGCCTTCCAGGCGGTAGCGGTACCACACATGGAAGTACACCGTGTTGCCGTAGCGGTCGTGCTCCTCCCAAATGAAGGTACAATCCTCCTTGCTGGGATTTTCTTCGCACTGCACAGGCATTTCCATATATAGCATGCCGCTTTTCTTTGAAAGCAATACCGTGGCATTCTGGATTGTGTCTTCATCGGGGGTGATGGTTTCCATCAGGACATTCCAATCGCCTTGCGGGTCTGGAGTGGTGACGGGCTGGACGGGGTCGTCGTCGCTGCATGCAGTAAACATGAACAGCGTCATGGCGGTGATAAGAAGAAGAGATATTTTCATAACGGTAACCTCACGCAAGTTATGATGGATAAATAGCGTATTCAGTTCCGTCAGGTGAACGTTGCAGCCGTACAGCTCCTCCGCACATGCGCGCCTTCAGTTGCGCGTCTGCGGATACTGTTCCCTCCATAACCCGAGCGGTATAATTGTTAGACGTCCGAAGCGCCGCGTTTGTGTCACGGACTGTTATGTCCTTTTCACTACGCGGTTGCAATCCCTTGCTTATATCGGTCGAATGACATCGTGGTATACGCAGAGCGCAACGAGAAAGTTACAGGGCGTGATGAATCTGACATGCGCGAAGTGATCTGTGAGAAAAGACGAATGATGATTCTTAACCCCAAACGTGTCTCTAGAGCCCCGTAGGCGTCTTCGTGCCTATGGTGGGCGGCATGATTATAGCAGCAGCGCCATTCCCACACTTCCGTTTGATGCCGATGCAACTGTCCCTGGGACGGCAGCATCGGCTGGCGGGGTTTTTAGGTTGTATCATTTCTATAAACATATCGCCCCTACGGGGCTCGAAGAAAGATGGCCAACACCTATACACAGCTTTATGTCCAAATAGTATTTGCCGTACAGGGAAGGCAGAGTCTCATCCCACAGCGACACAAGGAGGAACTCCATAAATACATTGCCGGGATCGTCGACAATAAGGGTCATAAGCTTCTGGCCGTGAACGGTATGCCGGACCATTGTCATGTGTTTATCGGAATAAATCCTCTCTCATCCGTTTCATCAATCGCTGGGGAGGTGAAGAGCAATTCAGCCAGATTCATAAACAAGCAGGGGTGGAGTCATGGCAGGTTCTCCTGGCAGTCCGGCTACGGTGCGTTTTCGTATCATCATTCGCAGCTCACACGAATAATTCAGTACATAAGGAATCAGGAACAGCACCATAGGAGAAGTACATTCAAGGAGGAGTACGAGGCGTTGTTGGAGGAATTCAATGTCAAGTACAATAGTAAATATGTGTTTGATTATCCGCATGACATTGATTGACTCGCAATACTGCGAGCGTACCTATCACCGGTCGGTACAAAATTAGCCCCGTAGGGGCGGCATGATTATAGTAGCGCCACCCGCCACACATCCATTTGATGCCGATGCAACCGTCCCTGATACGGCAGCATCGGCTAGCGGGGTTTTTAGGTTGTATCATTTCTATAAACATATCGCCCCTACGGGGCTCGAAGAGGAAGACAGCGCTCGGGATAGCTTCGTTTACAGGTCACGCCGCTGTGCCTTGCGTCTCTTTGAACTGGTCGGTACATTCTTAGAAATCAAAAGGTTAGAAAGAATGCCAATACTCCACAGGCTATATGTGTCGATTATTGCCATGTACATGGCAGCGGCGTTATCAGTGTTTCCTTTATCGTTGCACGCGCAAATCCCACAGCAATACAACACAGGGGTAACGCTCGATCTCCCGCAGGACGCAGAGCCAACAACCATCCATATCTTATCGATTACTGGGGAGCGGTTGGATGGCGAGCTGGTGCATGCGAGCTATTCGGGCCATATGCTGTTATATAATTCTACCGATAGTCCAACTGCTCCTGTGGATATATATGTCATCCCAATCCAGGGTGTGGATTCGGTGAGTTTCAGAGGGAACAGCTATGCCTGGGAGAGCGCGGCCATAGCCGCACCGGTATCTGTGCTGATTGGGACCTTGTTGCATCAAGCATCCATAGATGTAAATGACAAGCCTGAACCATCCATTGAGTATGGTCTTGCTGCTGCTCTATTTGTGACACCACTCACTGCGCTCATTGGGGCATTTATCCACGATGACGGTCCCGGCAAGGTTATCCATACTAAGAGAGGATATGCGGAAGCTCTGGATCACCTGCAGGATTACGACCTCTACGATGGCGACGATCCGGTGTTGGTTGAACTGATTCGGCTCATAGAAGAGGCGGAAGAGAATGATGAGTGATGAAATATGAGTGCTGAATGATGAGAACCGCAGGCTCATGAATCCCGTAGGGATAAAATGTCGATAGGAACAATGTCCCGAAAACCATCCAGAGCCCCAGCGGGGCGGCATGATTATAGCAGCGCCATTCCCACACATCCGTTTGATGCCGATGCAACCGTCCCTGGGACGGCAGCATCGGCTAGTGGGGTTTTTAGGTTGTATCATTTCTATAAACGGGACGCCCCCGGTTCAAGCCCAGGGCCAGGCCCTACGGGGCTTGAGGACTCCTACGGGGCTTGAAGACGCCTCTATTTGATTGAGATTCCTGCTGTCGCAGGAATAACGGTTATTTGCAGTGTTGTTGCCCGTTGAAAGCTGTGCCCACCCCGATCCAGCGCGCTTCTTATAGCTCTGGATCGACCCTCTCCTTCGGCAAGAATGTCCTGATCCCGTCGCGACCAAGTATGTGCGACGGGATCAGGGCTCAGGATAAAGCCAACAGGAGGGTATGCTGCGGCGTCCCGGGGGCGGACTATGCCCGTCTGAGATCCCCCTGACTCGTTGCGCCATTTCATGGCAACGAGTCGACCCCTACGCCACGGCGCATCTGCAACCTTCGTTTCAGCGCGTCTTCAACCGCCGTATATCGTGTTTTCTCTCCCCTGCTATTTTCCATTTACGTACGAAACTCATAAGTTAAAAGGTTACCGGAATCTCCTTTACAGTACAAGTATGCGTTCTGCATGCGTGTATGCCTGCCAGCATCGGCATGCCGAACGGCGAACGGAATCTTGTCTGTATTGTCCGAATAGAAATCACTGATCTGCACCATCAAACAGGTACTCTGGAATGCAAACGTTCGGAGAGGTTATTAGCTCGTACGGGGTGGAAAACCTCGGTCTAAAGAATTTAGGCACCGTCTACTGGAATCTCACAACACCGCGGCTCTATGAACAGTCCATCCGCAGGCGCGAAGGCGTCATCGCGAAGGACGGTCCCATTCTCTGCCGCACCGGCGATCATACGGGGCGTTCCCCCAACGACCGCTTCGTTGTACAGGAGCCGGAAACCCAGGGCGATATCGACTGGGGCAATGTGAACCGTCCGTACGATCCCGAACGGTTCGAGACGCTGTTCGCACGTGTGCGGGCATACTTGCAGCACAAGGATCTTTTCGTCTTCGACGGCTACGCGGGAGCCGATCCCAAGTACCGTATCAATGTCCGGGTCATCACTGAGGATGCGTGGCATAACATGTTCGCACGGAACATGTTCATCGAGGAAACCGATCACGATAAGCTGCGCAACTTCGTGCCGGACTACACTGTGCTCAACGTCCCCAGTTTCCATGCCGATCCGAAGTACGATAAAACGAACAGCCAGACCTTCATCCTGCTGCACCTCGCCAAGAAGCTCGTCCTCATCGGCGGTACTGCATACGCGGGTGAGATCAAGAAGAGCATCTTCTCGGTCATGAATTACCTCATGCCGAAGAAGAATGTGTTCAGCATGCACTGCAGCGCGAACTACGGCAAGGACCGCGACGATACGGCGCTGTTCTTCGGACTGAGCGGCACGGGCAAGACCACGCTGAGCTCAGATCCCGACCGCACGCTCATCGGCGACGACGAACACTGCTGGAGCGATAACGGCATCTTTAATATAGAGGGCGGCTGCTACGCCAAGGTCATCCGCCTCGATCCCGAAGGCGAGCCGGATATCTACGCGACAACGAAGCGCTTCGGCACGATCCTCGAGAACGTCGCGTACGACGAAGAGACACGCGCCCTGGATCTCGACGACGATTCGCTGACGGAAAATACCCGCGCCAGCTACCCGATCTCCCATATCGGTAACGTCGATCTCGGCGGTATCGCAGGACATCCGAAGTCGATCATCTTCCTTACTGCCGATGCATTCGGCGTGCTTCCTCCGATCAGCAAGCTCTCGAGGGAGCAAGCGATGTACCACTTTCTGAGCGGCTATACCGCTAAGGTTGCAGGCACCGAGCGCGGTGTCACCGAGCCGCGGGCAACGTTCAGTACCTGCTTCGGCGCACCGTTCATGCCGCATCATCCCAGCGTTTACGCCAAACTCCTCGGCGATAAGATCAACAAGCATAACGCGGACGTCTGGCTCATCAACACCGGCTGGACGGGCGGACCCTACGGCGTGGGCAAGCGCATGAGCTTGAAGCACACGCGCCGCATGGTCACCGCGGCACTCAGCGGCGAACTGAAGGATGTTGAGACATTCGCGCATCCGATCTTCGGCGTGCACATCCCAAAGAAGATTGAAGGCGTGCCCGA
>PABJ01000016.1 GCA_002699105.1 Ectothiorhodospiraceae bacterium
GACGGTGACCGGAATGCCGTGCCTGTGCAGCCAGTACGCCGCGAATATTCCCGCAGGTCCCGTCCCGACGACCATCACGCTCCCGGCCCGGATGTTCTCCGAATCGAGCTCCTGCCGCTTAGCGGCGATCTGTGCTTCGATCTCCTCAGCCTCGTCGCGAATATCGGTGGTAATCGAGTACTGCACTTTGATGCTGCGGTGCTGCCTCGCATCGATACTCTGCTTCAGGATGCGGTACTCCCTGTCTTTGCCGATGAGCCGCGCAACAGCGGCATCGAGTGCGCTATCGGGATGACCGAACGGGAGTATTATTGTATGGGTTTGGCTTTTCAATAGGGGAGAGGAGGTTATTCGCGGTTTCTCAACGTTACTCACTGGAGAGAACCCGTGCAAGCAAGGCGGGCTTGCGGAGGGAATTTGTCTGGCGGCTATATGCCCGGCGTATCGCGGAGGATTTCCTGTACCTGCAGTTCGATGTGCTCCTTCACCGCGTCGGGGATCTCCTCGATATTGAAGATCATGCGGGATTCGGCACGGCGGTCGCTTTCGTTCAGCAGGGCTTCGAACTCCTCATTCAGCTTGTTCTTCTGCTCGTTGATAGCGACCTCAAACGCTGCAAGCTGCAGGAAGCGGTTATGCATTTCCTCGTCCGTCCAATCCTCGATCTTGCCCTTTGGCGGTTTCGGATCGGAATCGTCGACGACCGACACGACGACATGATCTTCCGACGGATCGGTAAGATCGAAGCTGTTCACGAACATCAGGCGTTCGTCATCCTGCAGCACACCGACAGCGCGGAGCAGACGATGCAGATCGTCCTTGTTGATATAGTAGTTCGTCATGTATCCTCGAAACAAATAGGACATGAATGGTTTACTGGAGTAATGTCGATTGAATGATCAGTTCGAAGAGAGAGAGTCGACCGTCTTCCTTTGCGGCGCAAAGGCAGTGTGGTAAGCGCATATCGCGGACGGTCATTTTTCATAGGCACGCTCTATAGTAGCAATTTGCGCTGAAACAATCTAGTCCCCAAGATTATTTTGCTGCTACTTGCATGTTACGCCATTCCGGCTAATTTGCATGCAGGTTGCAACCATATCATATGAACAATCTCCGGAAAACATACATTTTCGCAGCACTGGTCTGCGGTTTGGGACTCCTGCTCCAAGGGAATGCGCGCTCGCAAAGCACCTGCGATAACGACATGGCCTGCATTGGTGATGCGCTCGACTTCCCGGGCGGGAATTTCGACTACGTGGACGTCTTCACGACTCCCCCGCTCGAAACTATCGACCAGACCGATGCACTGACCATCGAAATGTGGATCAACATCAGGCGGCAGCCCGGAGTCAGGCAGTATATCGGCGGTATCTGGGGACCGCGCACAGACCGCGACGACCGCTGGGTGCTCTACGTCGATGAAACCGATTCGCTTACCTTCGAACTCAGCAACGACAGCAGCAATTTCGCGGGCTTCGATAACACGATCGTCAAGGTCGCTGCCCCGTACGATACATGGTTTCACCTCGCAGGTATGTGGGACGGAGCAACCCAGGAAGCACGGCTGTACATCGACGGTTCACTTGTTGGTACCGACCGCAATGCCCAGTACCCTATCGAAGAACTGCGCTCCACGATCAGTTACCTGCAGTTCGGGAGCTTTAACGGCATCACTAACGATCCGGCACTGCTGAAGAATTTTACCGGGCTGATGGACGAGATCCGCTACTGGAACCGCACCATCCCGGAAGACGAACTGCGATGCAACCGCTTTGCATCGTTGAGCGGAAGCGAAGCGGGTTTGGTTCTGTATCTGCGGTGTAACGAAGGCGGTGGCGCGGTGCTCTGCGATGCCTCCGATTTCGACGGACGGGCGAACAAGCGCGGCAGCATCGATCATGTGCCGGCGACGCGGATAGTGCCGCAGTCAGTGTTCATCTCGCCCACGGATTTTAGGTTTCCCCTCGGCTGCATATCCGACACTACGCTTGTGGTGACGATCGTCGACACCTCGGCGTGCGGTAACACCGTCGATCTTTCGCTCAGCGGTCAGGACCGGCAGGCGTTCTCGCTCGGCGCGAATACAGTCACACTCGCACAGAACGATACGCAACGTATTCTCATCAATACGAACCTCCGAGTAACAGGCAACATCACCGCCAATGTGCGCGTGCGTCCTCGCAACACCTGCTCGCCAGCCGTTGATATACCGATCAGCATTACCCGCAGCACCGATCTGAGCTATTCGGCGGGACATATCCGATTCGATACGCTCTTCGGATGCATCGACAAACCCGACGACGATACGGTCATCACCGTTTGCAACACAACGAACGGCCCAATCGATGTGAGCAGTTTTACCGTATCGAATCCTGCGTTCAGCGTCACGCCGTTAACACCCGTGCCTCTGACTTTGCTGCCCGGTGAGTGTATCGATGTACGCGTTCTGTTCGCTCCGGCGGACACGGGCAACTATTCAGATACGCTCCGTATCGCATCGACAGATAAATGCCCCGGCAGCGGCTTGATTCCGCTGTTCGGAAGAAAGATGGAGATTGTCTCCCTGACGCTAGATTCCATCGATTTCGATACTCAGCCCGTCTCCTGCCGGATGTCGGTGAACCTCGCCGAGGAGTTTTTTATTCGTAGCCTTGTGAATGAGAACTTCACCGTCGAGGCGTTTGAGACGACGGACAGCGTCTTTACAAGTCCGACCTCCGTTCCGCTGAATGTGCGCCCGAACCGCGCCTACAGGGCGTATATCCGGTTCAAGTCGAACGTTGAAGGGTTTTATTCCGGTATCGTCCGCATCCGGATAAACTTCCGGGGCTGTACGGTGTACAAGGAGGTTCACGTCAAGGGGAACGTCATCCACGTGAGTATTGCTTCATCGGATTCGCTGGTGGATTTCGGCACTGTCATCGTAGGCCAGACCTCGCAGCGGTCGATCACAATTGAGAACATCGGTATCGATTCCAGGCAGCTGTTCCTTTACATGGGTACGAGCGGGGTATTTACCTTCAGCGGGAACAGCCAGCGGACGCTCGATCCCGGCGAAAGCTCGACGATAGACATGACCTTCCGACCGCTGAACGCACAGTTCTACCGCGATACACTCACAATACAGGACGTCGCTTGCCAGGTGAAGGTGCTGGTGATATTGGAGGGCAACGGCATTTTTGGGACGCTTCGGTTCGATCCCGGTTATATCCTCTCGCGGAATGTCATCAACTGCGAATGCCGCTTCGATACGATTAACGTGACGAACATTTCCGGCGGGCCGTTGACCCTGAATCAGGTGCAGATCTTCAACACGACGAAATTCACATTCCAGCCGCCGCTGCCGGTAAACGGGGAAGTGCTTCAGGACGGGGAAACGAGGATGTACATTCTCGAATTCTGCCCGGACGGGTCACCGGACTTCCTGACTGAGCGCGGTGAGCTTGTCTTCAATACCGATGGCCCGGACGGTGAATTACGCGTGCAACTCCTCGGGACGAACATCGAACCGAAGTTGTATATCAGTCCGTTAACGAACTACGGCGATGTAGAGGTCGGTGCAACATTCCCGCGGCAGATACTTATAACCAACGTCAGCCCCGTCCCGGTGCTCGTGGATGGGATTCAAGGCTTGCCGCCGGAGTATTCAATAGTAGGCGCACAGCCGCCGCTGGGCTCAACACTGGCATTCAGGGATACGATGATCGTCACCGTTGCGTTCTCCCCGCCCAACGATCAGGTGTACACCGGCACGATCACGGTCGAATCCAGCAGCCCATGCCCGATATCAGCGACCGGCAATCTCACGGGGCGCGGTATCATCGTGCCGCTGTTTGTGCCGTGGACGACGATAGTATTCCAGGAGGCGACCCGCTGCGACAGCGTGACACGTATGGTCGGCCTCGTAAACGATGGCAGCGTACCCATACGCGTTGATTCCATCTGGATCGAAGGTCCGGATGCGGAAGCCTTCCGGTGGGAGGCCCGCACCTTCGCCGGTATACTTCCCTACGATGTGCCGGAGAAAGTCGCCGACAGCATCGCGATTATCTTTGCACCAATACGCTCGAGCAGCGTGACAAGCTTCGCGCAGATTAAAATCGCAGCGACGACACGGCTCGGTCCGGAGATATTCACCATTAACCTATCCGGCACGCGGATAGAACAGTTTATCCCGAACACCAACAACGTTGCTTTCGCAGCGACGCCGGTGAATCAAGTCTCGCCTGTCTACACGCTGGTGATACAAAACCCGAGCTATATCGATACGCTGATTATCGATTCGTTGTTGTTCGAACCCGATCAGCAGGTGTTTGGATGGTCGGGGACGCTGCCTGCTATCGTCCCGCCGCGCGAGACGGTGACGTTCGACCTGAGTTTCATACCGCGTGCAGCGCTGGACTATGCTGCACGGATACGACTTGTAAACCGGCAACCGTGCGCGGAATCAGATACCACAATCGGTATCCAGGGCTCGGGCTACACCCCGCCGTACCTTGTTACGCTCTGCGCGCAGACCCCGGTCGAGGCGCGAATCGGCGATATCATCACCGTGCCGGTGATGCTGAACCGCGATATTCCGCAGAACCCTGTCGATATCGATATGTTCATCGAATACTACCGCAGGGCGCTGATCTTCCTGGGCGCAGAGCCGGAGTTCACCTCGGAACCGGTGCTCGATACGCTCCGGGCCGACGGCGTGAAGCTTTCCGTGCGGGGGAATCAAAATGTGGCGTCGGGACTGTTCATGACGCTGCGATTCAAAGTGCTGGTATCTGATCAGGATAATTTCCTCATCCGCACGGACAGCATCAGCTTTGCATCGGACAGCACGTTCTTCCTTGCGCTGTTCGGGGATGGTTGCTTCAACCCGATTAATATCAATCCGCACTGCAACATCAACCGGCTGACGTTCTCAACGTTCGACTACATCCTCGATCAGAACTACCCGAATCCCTTCTCCGCAACGACGACCATCGAGTTCGAAACGGTAGAAGATACCCATGTGCGGATCGAGGTGCGGGATATGAGCGGCGGTATTGCCGCTGTCCTGACCGATAACTACTACGTCAGCGGGAGATATGCGCTTTCATTCGATGCCGGCCCGCTGCCGTCGGGGACGTACGTCTATACCTTGCGTACGCCGAATTTCACCGCCTCTAGAACAATGATGATCGCCAGGTAAACGTTGGGAATCTCCGTCCGAATATTCATTGTCATTGCGGGAGTGCTGCTTACGCTCCAGCCCAGCAGCGCGCTTGCGCAGACGAAGTACTGGCTGGGGTTGGGAGCAGGATTTACGCAGAATTGGCACAACGCCCAAATAGAACTTGTACCCGGCGAGCCCGAATGCGGCCCGCTCACCTACGGCGAAGGCCGCGGTAAATACGCCAGCCTGGTGGGGGAGATCGGACTCCTTCCCTGGCTGCGCGGTTCGGCGAGACTGACATATACCCAGCTCGGGGCGAACATGATTGGCCAGTGCACAATTCTTGAGATTGCCGGAGAGAACGACGAGATATTGCCTGTCACCAGGGAATTCGACCGAAGGATACGCCTCGATTACGGCCTGGTTGAACTCGGCGCACGCGTTGCGCCGTTCGATTTTCCTCTGCACGTCATTGCGGGATTTGGGTTTGGTGTGCCGTTCGTTGCAGAGCATGGAGAATCCGAGCGGCTGCTCTCCCCGCCTGGCACCCGCTACGACGACGGTTCGATCAAGCGGACGAACTTCGAAGAAGAGCTCACAAATACGCAACTGCGGACAATCCTCCGCGCGGGGATCGGGTATGATTTCATGCTTCCGAATGAGGTGGAAGTAACGCCCGAGCTCGTCTACAGCCACACGCTTTCCGAAGTAGTAACAACGCAGGACTGGCACGCGCACAGTCTCCGGCTCGGAGTCGCCGTAAAACTCGGCCTCGAGATCAAAAAGCCCGAGCCGCCGGAAAAAGATACCGTGCAGCCGCCCCCGCCTCCTCCGCCGAAAAAGCCCATCGCCCGGATCGGGACGGCGACCGATGCCTCGATTAATATTCTCGAGACATACGTGACGGAGACCTTCCCACTGCTGCCCTATGTGTTCTTCGAAAAAGGCTCGGCCACGCTGCCAGCGAAGTACGCGAATACCTCTCCCGGCACGGCGGGCCGCTTCCAGGAAAACGAACTGCCGCGAGAGACGCTGGATATCTATTACCACCTCCTCGATATCATCGGGGCGCGTATGCAGCGCGACCCGGAGATTACCATTACGCTCATCGGCTCAACGGACGACAAGGGGGTGGAGAAGGGGAACGACAGCCTTGCAATCGCGCGGGCCACGTCGGTTGCAGAGTATCTGAGCGGCGTTTGGGACATCCCCGGCGAGCGCATCAGTATCCGCACGCAGGCGCTGCCGCCGATCCCCACGGCTCAGACTGCCGAGGAAGGCGACGAGGAAAACCGCCGCGTGGAAATTGTCTCGGACTACGGAGAGGTGTTCCGGCCAATTGTGCACGAGCGGTTCAGCGAATTCGATATAACACCGCCGACCATGACGCTGGAACTGGGCGCCGAATCCGAGGAGCCGCTGGAGCGTTGGACAATGACTGTGAAACGTGTCAGTACGCTGGTGCGGGAGTTCAATGGAGCTGGGGCGCCGCCTGCAACGATCGATTGGAAGCTGGAAGAATCCCTGGCCGCCGAACTCGGTGAGCGGGAGGACCTTACCGCAGAACTGACCATCATCAGCGAGAACGGGGAGCGTTCAACTTCGTCGGTTGATATCCCCGTCTACAAGCGGACGAACGCCTACGAGGTGGGAAGACTGAGTCTGATCGTGTTCGAGTTCGATAAGTCGCGCATACTGCCGCATAATGCGAAGATGATCAGGACGTTCGTAAACACGGCGATCAAAGAGAAATCGACTGCGGTTATCACAGGCTCGACGGATTTCCTCGGCGAAGCAGAGCATAACCAGGAGCTATCCACCGCCCGCGCCGAGAACGTGAAGAAGATTATCACCGACGAGAATCCGGAGATTACGCAGCTTGAAGCGCGGGGCATCGGCGAGGCGCCTGAGCTCTACGATAACAAGCTGCCCGAAGGCCGGTTCTACTGCCGCACCGTTGCTGTGGAAGTGAAGACGCCGCTGGAGTGAGAGCCTTAATCCGCAGCGTTGGAACGATAGAGTTCTTCTTCCTTATCACCGAACCGGGCCGTAATACGCAGATCCCCGCCCATGGCGTTGATGATTCTCCCAAGCGTTCCAACCGTCATATCACCCTTCGAGAGCAATTTGGATACTTCGTGTGGTTCAAGCCAAGCGATCAACTCCGCTTGCTCGCTCGATATCTCCCCAGCTTCCAATAGCTCTCTGAGGACCAAATAACGGCGGTGAAGCTCTTCGGCCTCACGGTCGAGGCGTTCGCGCCGCTCTTTCGACATTTCGTTACGTAGTGTGTTGAAGTCTTTGAGCATTGGATTTCAAGGTGTCTGGTTCTTGATCGTCGTGTTAATGGACAAAATACACATCATTATATAAACGCATATCTTTGGCTTTACGAAAGCTTATTGCCCGAAGGCCGGTTCTACTGCCGCAGCGTCGCAGTGGAAGTGAAGACGCCGCTATAGATAGAAGCCGAACGAGAAGAATGTATTATTTGGAGTCTGCTGGCTGGAACGAAACTGGGACAAAGTCTGGCGGCTGAAATACTCGTAATCCTCATCCTCCTGATAGAGAATCCATCCGAACTTCACGATGAATTTCTTCAGATGAATACCGAACTCTGGTATTATTGCCGACCGCCAGCCGAACTGCGTCGGGTGCGAACCGCCTTCACTGGCGCGTGTGTACCTTCCATATCCAATCGATACAAATCCATGACGAATCGGGTACCAGCCGATCTTGGCATGCATCATCGAAAACAGACCTCCGCTGATTTCGCCAGCCAGGAATACTTCGCTCTTTTCGCCGTACCGCATCAACGGCATACGGATATGGAGAGTGAAGGCAGGCCCAGCACCGGGAGACAGTTCTTCTTCCTTCGCTCCTAAAGCACCGCTCGCCATGAATGCCATGTGAAGAAAGGCTGCATCCCAGCGTCGAGGCTCGGCACCCAGACTATCGTGCGGCATGACAGCAATTGCGGTATCGGCTTTTGAAGTGCCTGTCGGCTGGGCAAACGTTGCAACGCTCATGACGAGCAGACATGCCGGAACCGTGAGCCATATACAATGTCGCATGGGGTCAGCTTCGATCCTCATAATTCCACGCCAAGACTAATGCGGAGATCGTTGTTGAAGTCATGGGTTCCGCCCCCTCGCTCTCCTAGAGCGCCGCGCCAGGAGTAACGCGCCTCCGAGAGATACACGAAGTAGCTCGCCTTAATAATAAACCATCCTGCCTGAAAACCGATCTCAGGGATAAACATTCCGCGGTGAGAGTACGACGTACTGCTATGACCGCCCTCACTGCCATAGGGTGCGTATATTCCCAATCCGCTTGCAAGAAACAGGTAGTTCGTCGGATACCAGCCAATAGAAAGATCAGAAGCCGCGTAAGACGTTCCGATCTGAAAACCCCATCCAAGAAAGATCTGTTGCGATGGCGCAGGTATGATCACAGCAACGTGCAAATCGAACTCAAGTCCCATATCGATATCGTCTCTGTCATCTCTATACTGATGCGCGCCGAGCAAGATTGAAAACGAGACATCGACTCCGTTCGTATCGGAGGGAACGTCCGTAGAATCACGCGTTGCAATTTCGTTGCTGAGAACCTGCGTATCTGAGGATACCGGCTGAGAGTACAAATCGGTAGAAAACACTGCAAGATTCATGGCAATGAGCGCAAGCATAACGATCCGCTTCCTCATGGCATGTCCTCTTCTCAGGTAATCCTTACCGGCTGGCGCTTTGCGCCCCAGGTGCCGGGCTCAGGAGCGAAGATGCCGCTGCAGGGCTCGCCGCACTGTGAGCAGGCGCCGTCTTCGGTGAGGTTGTAGATGAGAAGTTCGTACCAGTCGCGCACGATGAGGGCGCTGCCGCAGCGGTGACAGAAAGTCGTATCTCCTTCGCTATCATGGACGTTGCCCGTGTACGCGTACCGGATGCCATTCTTTATGGCGATCTTCCTCGCGCGGGTGAGAGTGGAGGCGGGTGTACGCGGCGTATCCATCATCTTGTAGTCCGGGTGGAAAGCCGAAAAATGCACCGGCACGCCCGGTCCAAGCTCCTCAACGATCCACTGCGTCATTTCCCCCAGCTCTGCCTCCGAATCGTTTTCGCCGGGGATGAGCAGCGTGGTGAGCTCAAGCCAGGTGTCGGTTTCGTAACGGATGTAGCGGAGCGTATCCAGCACGGCATCCAGATCGCCGCCGGCAATCTTCTTGTAGAAGTGTTGCGAGAACGCTTTCAGGTCCACGTTTGCCGCATCCATGTATTTGAAAAACTCTTCCCTCGGCTCAGGACACATGTACCCGGCCGTCACGGCAATGGAGTTCACGCCCCGCTCCTTGCATGCTATCGCCGTATCGATCGCGTATTCCATGAAGATAACGGGATCGTTGTAGGTATAGGCGACGCTCTTGCAGCGGTGGCGCTCGGCGGCATCGGCAATCATCTCGGGCGTTGCGGTATCCTGCAGCCGGTCCATATCGCGGGCTTTGCTCATATCCCAGTTCTGGCAGAACTTACATGTCAGGTTGCAGCCTGCAGTCCCGAACGAAAGCACCGGCGAACCCGGATAGAAGTGGTTCAGCGGCTTCTTTTCCACCGGATCGATGCAGAAACCGCTCGAACGCCCGTAGGTTGTCAGCGCGACCAGGCCCTCATCGTTCATGCGCACGAAGCAGAGTCCGCGCTGGCCTTCGCCGAGCTTGCATGCCCTCGGACAGACGTCGCATTGCACGCGCCCATCGCGCAGGGTGTGCCAGTATGTGGTGGGATGATTGTGCATACAAGGAATGTATCAAAACAATTACCTACATTCCATTAGAATGTTGCATGGTATCTTCCTTTCTACTATCCTGTTCGCGTTTTGGAGGTATTTCTGTGCCGATGAGAATGTGTATCTACCTTGTTCTTTTGCTCCTTGCAGTGCAGACAAAAGGGCAAGACAAGACAGATTTTGCCGTGTATGCAGATACGGGCGCCTGGGAGGCTGGCGTGATCGCATACGAGCATTTCTTCGACTATAAGGGACTCACGCACGAGCGCATATACAGCGAAGATGTGAACACGTCGGACCTATCCGCACAATACCGGGGGATACTGTTCCCGGGCGGCTGGGCGTACAACTACAAACTGCCGATAACGACGACCGGCCTGGAGAGCATTCGGAAACTCGTTCGCGAGGGCGGGGCGTATATCGGTATGTGTGCCGGAGCGTATTTCGCCTGCGATTCCATCTATTGGGAGGAAGACGGCAAACTCGACTACCCTCTCGATTTATTTTCAGGGATTGCAATCGGCGCACTGGATCGGATCGCACCATGGGATGACTACGCTATGACGCAAGTAGATATGAATCCGTTACATCCCATAAACAGATTCCATCCATCGTTTGAAAGCGTCATGTATTTTGGCGGGCCATACTTCGTCCCCCGGCCAGGCACAGTCATGGACACGATCGCCACATGGAACGACTACTACGATCAACCTGCGGTTGTTGGCGTTTCATACGGGAAAGGACGCGTACTTCTTTCCGGACCGCACCCCGAGATAGAGGAGGACGACGTTCGAGATGGGACGGAATTCGGCACCGAACTCGCAGACAACGGCAGCGACTGGCCGTGGCTCTGGTCCGCTGTTGATTGGGTGCTTCAGGATTCCATCTCCTCCCCTGTTGTCATCTCCGTCGCACGGCCGGCCACTCCTGCTGAACGGATAGAGCTGTTACCTCCATATCCGAATCCGTTTATCGGCGCGAGCTCAATACGATTCCGTCTTCCCGCAGAGGCGTTTGTCCGGATCTCGGTTCACGACCTATTGGGCAGGGAATTGGCCGTTCTTTTGGAATCCAGCAGAGCACCTGGATTGCACACGCTTATACTCGATGGAGAGAAGCTCACTCCCGGGATGTATTTCTGCAGGTTATCTTCTTCGGGTAGCCATCATTATCGCCTCTTGAAGTTGAGCCGTTAGTCCTACGGCCAGTTCCAATTTGAAGAGGAAATCCTGTGCACTTCCTTCCCTCCCGGATTATACCGATATTACATATTCTACCGGACTGAGGAACATTCCATCCGAAATCACATACCACTGCTGAGGAGTGCAAGGCATGATTCTTACCACAACACATACGATTGAAGGCAAGACAATACGCACGTACAAGGGAATCGTGACAGGCGAGGCGATCATGGGCGCGAACGTCTTCAAGGATCTCTTTGCAGGTATCCGCGATATCGTCGGCGGACGGTCGGCGACCTACGAAAACGAACTCCGCCGCGCGAAGGATATCGCGTTGGAAGAACTCCAGGAGCGAGCACAGGCGGCCGGCGCGAATGCCGTCATCGGGATCGACCTCGACTACGAGACGATCGGCCAGGGAGCCAGCATGCTCATGGTCACGGCCAGCGGCACTGCAGTCATCATCGACTGATACACGGCTGAACCGATTCTTCGGCGGCAAGATTCTGCAAACTTGTTTTACCTAGGATGGCCGAGCTCCAGTTCGGCCCGTACAATGAACGCCACACGGCAAGATTCGGCCGGCACGGCAAGATTCTGCAAACATGTATTACCCATAGTATAGAAGCACATGAGACAGATCGTTGAATGCGTCCCGAATTTCAGCGAAGGACGCGACGAAGCAATTATTGAAGCGATTGCGGACGCTATCCGCAAGACCGACGGCTGTACCCTCCTCGACGTCGATCCCGGAAAATCCACGAACCGCACGGTATACACCTTCGTGGGCTCGCCGGATACGGTGATCGAAGGCGCATTGAATGCAGCCCGCGTGGCGAAGGATCTTATCGATATGCGCACGCACAGCGGCGAACACCCGCGCATGGGCGCGATGGACGTCTGTCCGTTCGTGCCGGTATCGGGCGTGACGATGGAAGACTGCGCCGAGATCGCCAAGAAGTTCGGCAAGCGCGCAGGCGAGGAACTTGGGCTGCCGATCTATCTGTACGAAGCAGCCGCAAAAGAAGACTACCGCCGCAAGCTGAAGGATATCCGCAAGGGCGAATACGAAGGCATGAAAGAGAAGATCGTGCAGCCGGAGTGGAAACCCGACTTCGGTCCGCAGGAGTTCATCCCCACTTGGGGTGCGACGGCGACGGGGGCGCGGTTCTTCCTCATCGCCTACAATGTGAACATCCTCGGCACGAAGGAACAGGCCCACCGTATCGCGCTGAACGTTCGCGAGCAGGGCCGCGGCAAGGACGAGCCAGGACGCTTGAAGGAAGTCAAAGGCATCGGCTGGTACGTGGATGAATACAACATGGCACAGGTTTCCATGAACTTTGATAATTACAAGGTCAGCCCGCCGCATATCGCATTCGAGGAATGCAAGAAGGATGCGCAGGAGCTGAATCTCGCTGTGGCCGGCTCGGAGCTCGTGGGCCTGATTCCGCTCGAAGCCATGCTGATGGCCGCCGACTACTACATTGAAAAGGAGAATCTGTTTCTCCTCGATGAGCGCCAGAAAATTACGCTTGCTATCGAGCGGATGGGACTAAGCTCGATCTCGCAGTTCGATCCCGATAAGCGCATCATCGAGTATATGATTGAAGAGGAAAACAAAGAGCCGCTGGCTTCGATGACGCTTCGCGGATTTACCGAGCTCGTCGGTGCGCGGACCTCTGCGCCGGGCGGCGGGTCGGTTGCTGCGGCGATCGCTGCGATGGGCGCGGGCCTCGGCGCAATGGTCGGCTGGATGACCTATGGAAAGCGCAAGTGGGAATCCCTCGACGGGCAGATGCGCGGACTTATCCCGCCGCTGCACGATGCGATGCAGAAGCTTATTCCAATGATCGACGCGGATACGGATGCGTTCAACGATTACATGAATGCGCTCGGCATGCCCAAGAAGACCGACGAGGAGAAAGCTGCACGCAAAGCTGCGATGCAGGAGGGCCTGAAGAAGGCCGTGAAGGTCCCGCTGAAAACCATGCAGCTTGCAGACGAGTGCTGGCCGACAATGGTGGAAATGGCGAAGGTCGGTAATTATTCCTCGCGCTCGGATCTCGAAGTCGGCGCGAAGTCGCTGCAGACGGGCATCTGGGGAGCGCACAAGAACGTGATGATCAACCTGCCGGGCATCGACGACGAGTCCTTCGTTGGCGAGATCACTGAGAAGGCAGACGAAATCCTCAACCGCGCGCACAAGATGACCGAAGAAGTGCTTTGTATCATCGCCAACCGCGACGGCGACGTCGTGTAGCGCAAAAGGTCATCATAGCTAATAATTACGTAGGTATCGACCCGCATCGCCCGGCTTGTGCCGGGCGTTTTTTGTTGTGCCACACCCCCTTGAGCGAGCCGCCTGAGGCGGGGAGCGGGCAAGCTGCAAGTGCGCCGTGGCGTAGGGGTCGACGCGCTGCCATAAAATGGCGCAACGAGTCGGGGGGATCACAGCTCTCAGCAAACAGTGCCGCTACGTGCATAAAAACCCCTCGTTACCCCGGCGCAGGCCGTAAGCCGTAGGCCGTAGGTCCGCCGTGGCGTGCAGGGGTCTCAATCAAATAGAGGCACCAGGACAGAACCCATGTGTGCGCAGAGAAGAATTCCCCCGGCTCGCCGCTGAAGATTAAATGCGGCGAGCCACCCCCCTTGTCCGGTCCTTCGGACCTCAAGAGGGGTCGCA
>PABJ01000017.1 GCA_002699105.1 Ectothiorhodospiraceae bacterium
CGATTACCTGTGAGAGATATGAGTCCTTCCCGGTCTTCTGGACCTGGACGGTAATCGACCCTTCTCCGTTCACAGAGCCACCTATTACCTTAGCGCCTTGCTTTTTAGATACGGGGACAGATTCCCCCGTCAACATCGACTCGTTAACAGAAGTCTCGCCATCAACCACCTCACCATCCGCGGGGATTTTTTCACCCGGTTTTACAAGCACTTTCTCTCCTGAATTAAGTTCATTGAGAGGGACATCTTTAACACTTCCATCAGGCATTAGCTTATGGGCATCCGAAGGCATCAGTCGTGCCAATTCTTCAAGTGCCTTTGATGCCCCCATAACTGATTTCATTTCAATCCAGTGGCCCAGGAGCATGATGTCAATTAGCGTTGCGAGCTCCCAGAAAAAAACCTTTCCAGCCAATCCGAATACCACTGCGCTGCTGTAGAGATATGCTACTGAAATCGCTATGGCTATCAGCGTCATCATTCCCGGCTTCGCCGATCCGAGTTCGGTGAATACCCCTTTCAGAAATGGATATCCGCCGTAGAAGAAGACAACCGACGAAAGTGCGAATAGAACATATATGTCACCCGGGAAATGTAAGTTGTCTGCAAGGCCCAGAAATTTCTGGATCATCGGGGATAGAATTAGAATTGGCACTGTGACGATTAGTGAAATCCAGAACCGCTTTCTAAAATCCGCAACCATATGTGCATGGTGATCATGATGTTGTTCTGAATTGTTATGATTTGAATGACTTTGATGGTTCATCTCAATAAAACCTCCCCGGATTTATAATTTTCTTTACAATGTCTACACCAGATACAATCACAATTCTGATGCATACATTCTTTATTAATTAGTCTTGTGTGATACCATTTCTTTGCAAGTTGAAATACTAGTCTCTTAAACCGTGTAGGTTCATGCTGCCTTCGTAGTAATCCAATAATGTCTTTATGCCCTGTAAGGTAGTTAAGAATTCTGCCGTATCCAAAATTGCCTAAATGTGCAAAGAGCCACCGATTAGCAAGCGAGGTCTCCATCCGTGGTCTGATCTCCTCCTTGCACAATTGAAAATAGGAAGTGCCCGTCAAGATACTTTTCGCAGCTAAATAGCCTGAGAGCATCGCGTACCTTAAACCGAAGCCCCACAGGGCATCCTGAAATCCGGCAGCTTCTCCAACAAGGAGAACATCGCTCCTGTTTCTCGAGTTGTGATTCAGTACAAAATTCCCATAACCGCCGAATTCTTTAGGTTCATTTATTTCGATATCCACAACTCTCTTCATTATTTCATACGCTTTAAGGAAATAATCATTTGTTTTCGGGAAATCTTCATACAATACTGTTGCAAACGTGGCGTCACCTTTGTTAACTAAGAGATATGCATAACCTTTAGGTGCAATCCTGTTATCCAAAAAACCATAGCAAGCATCGGGATGTGATGTTTTGAATATAATTCCTTTTGCGACCACATCTGCTGCTCTTGGGCCAGTGCCAACTATTGTTATCGGATAAGATATTTTTTCGATCTTGTCGTTCCATTTTATCGTTACACCGGAATCGATAGCTTGCTTCTTTAATCCTTGATCTATAGAGTCGGGGGCGGTTCCCCGTTTGACAAGGTAAAATAGGGTCCTCGAAGTTTTCAATTCATGCTTTCTTAAGTTAGGCCCATAATAGTGTCCGATTGAATATGGTTCGCATAAAAAGTTTATTGAAATCCCAATTGAGGATAAAAATTCGAGTGCGTCCATATCGGTAGACCAATTTTCAATACCCTGAAAGTCTCCATTAAATCTGGAGGCGACTTCGCTTTTTTGTTCGTGAATCACTACTTCGACACCCCTTTTCGCAAGATTTATTCCCGCGACAAGAGATGCCGGCCCGGCCCCGATAATATGGACCATTGAGTCCTCAGATGCCGGATTTCCAATTCCATTACCAATCATGACTTCCATCTCCAGTTGCGAATCTCGGGCATGTCCTGGCCATATTTCTCGATATACTCTTTATGATCGATTATCCTATTCCGCATTTCCTGTTTTATATAAGCAGCCGTATAACCTAACTTGGGTACTCGATCGACCACGTCTTCCACTAAGTGAAAGCGGTCTAAATCGTTTCGTACCGCCATATCAAAAGGAGTTGTTGTCGTCCCCTCTTCCTTAAAGCCCCGGACATGGAGATTTTTATGATTTGTTCTGCGGTACGTTAAACGATGAATGAGCCATGGGTAGCCGTGATAAGCGAAGATTATAGGCTTATCGGTCGTAAATAAAGCATCGAATTCCCAATCCGATAAGCCATGGGGATGTTCCTCTTTTGGTTGCAGTTTCATGAGGTCAACCACATTTATAACGCGTACTTTGAGTTGTGGAAGTTTTTGATTGAGTATTTTCACAGCAGCCAGGGATTCGACAGTGGGAACATCACCGCAGCACGCCATAACCACATCCGGCACAGCCCCTTTATCGTTGCTCGCCCACTCCCAGATGCCGATTCCTGCAGTGCAATGCTTCACGGCAGTGTCCATGTTAAGCCACTGTGGTTCAGGCTGCTTACCTGCGACTATAACGTTGACATAATTACGGCTCCTTAAGCAATGATCAGTTACGGAAAGCAGTGTGTTCGCATCGGGCGGGAAATAAACGCGAATGACATCTGCTTTTTTATTCACGACATGATCTATAAACCCCGGGTCTTGATGACTAAAACCATTATGATCTTGCCGCCATACATGCGAGGTCAGCAGGTAATTGAGGGATGCAATAGGCCGACGCCAGGGAATTTCGCGAGACGCGACCTTGAGCCACTTTGCATGTTGGTTGAACATGGAATCGACTATATGAATAAAAGCCTCGTAGCATGAGAAGAACCCGTGTCTGCCGGTGAGAAGGTAACCTTCGAGCCATCCCTGACAAGTATGTTCGCTTAGTATTTCCATTACGCGGCCGCTCGGATCGAGATGCGCATCCTTATCCTTGTCCTCGGGAAGCCGTTCAGCCATCCATGCTCTATCAGTCACCTCAAATAGCGAACTTAACCGATTCGATGCGGTCTCGTCCGGTCCGAATACGCGGAAATTGCGTTCGTCCGTATTTAGATTCATAACATCGCGCAAGAACTGCCCCATAATTCTAGTGGCTTCCGCTTCGACCTGTCCGGGTTTGGGTACCTTTACGGCGTAGTTTCGAAAGTCCGGCATCTTCAATTCCTTAAGCAGTAATCCGCCGTTCGTATGAGGGTTATCACTCATACGGCGATGACCCCTGGGAGCCAGATCCGCCAATTCAGTAATCAGCTTTCCTTTTTTATCGAAGAGCTTTTCCGGCCTGTAACTCTTCATCCACTTTTCAAGCAGCTTCACATGGCTCGGTTTAGTTGCCAGCTCGCCGAGCGGAACTTGATGGGACCGCCAGAAATTCTCCGTCTTTTTGCCATCCACGGTCTTGGGACCGGTCCATCCCTTGGGTGTCTTCAGGATTATCATAGGCCATCGAGGACGCTTCATAACTCCCTTAGCACGCGCGTCCTTCTGGATCTTCCTGATCTCATCGATGACTCTATCGAGTGTGTTATACATCAATCCGTGCATCACCTTAGGGTTAGATCCTTCAATGAAGTGGGGATCGTAGCCGTAGCCGACAAACAAGCTCTCCAGCTCCTCCTTGCTTATTCGCGCCAGTATTGAGGGATTAGCGATCTTGTAACCGTTTAAATGCAATATGGGCAGAACTGCGCCATCAGTGACCGGATTGAGAAATTTATTTGAATGCCAGGCAGTCGCGAGCGCTCCCGTTTCGCCTTCACCGTCGCCGACCACACAGGCAACCATAAGGTCGGGGTTGTCAAAGGCCGCACCATAGGCATGAGATAGCGAGTATCCTAATTCTCCGCCCTCATGAATGGAACCCGGCGTTTGCGGAGCGACGTGGCTTGGTATGCCGCCGGGAAATGAGAATTGTTTAAAGAGTTTCCTGATACCTTCTTCATCCTGACCGACATCGGGGTAATACTCACTATACGTGCCTTCGAGATATGCATTGGCTACGAGGGCGGGACCGCCGTGACCGGGCCCAGCGATATAAATAACGTTTAAATCCTTTTCCTTTATCAAACGGTTCAGATGTATATAAATAAAGTTAAGCCCCGGGGTTGTTCCCCAATGTCCCAGAAGCCTCGGTTTTATGTGTGCCAGCTTAAGTGGCATTTTCAGAAGAGGATTATCATAGAGATAAATTTGTCCAACGGATAGGAAATTTGCAGCTTGCCAATACTTGTGAATCTTATCGATAAGTACTTTGCTTGGATTATCCATACCACGCTCCCCGCTTCCTTATTATCATTTCATATAAACCACGCTTACAATACCTCTTTCATTGGACTTGCAGTCATAAAATCTTTCATCTTGTTCATAACAGTTACGAATGAAACCCAAAACGGTCTTTGAAAAACGCGGTACCCCATTACTGTGGTCACAATACATATCAATACTCGAATGCATTTGCTCTATCATATTGAAATCTCTATATTTCTGCAGTTCTATTTTGAATGCTTTCTATCCAGGCCACTATTGGGGGCCAATTCTCTTCCAAGGCTTTATGCCCCATAAAAAGTCCGATGTGACCTCCATCCGCTAAGTCTTTTTGTATTTCCTTTTTGTCTGTTCCAACATATTTTTCTGCTTTGAATACCTGCTCAGGAGGTGTAATATCATCTCTTTCTCCAGCTAATAGATATATGGGACACTTTATGTCTTTTAAGCTAAGTTTCTTGCCCAGTCCGACAAATTCACCTTTGACTAATCTGTTTTCTTTGAACAGTTCTTCTACGACCTGTAGATAGAATCTTCCCGGCAGGTCCAGAGTGAATTCGTACCAACTCTCAAACTTTTCGAACTTATTTCTGTACTCTTTGTCGACAATATTTCTATAAAGTTCTGCATATTTATCAAAATACTGTTTGCCGATATGCATGTTCTTAAAGCCCTGAAGCATAAACTCCCCCTTTAACAAGCCATCTCCCATCGCAACAAGTTCTTCGAAGAAAGTTATCGGATATGTATGTGCGAGCTCTTTTATTTGTCCTTCTCCCGCATCAGTATCAATGGGGGAACCAGCTAAGGTGAGAGTATTAACTTTCTTTGGGTATCTTGCAGCGTACATGGCACCCAGCCACCCTCCCTGACATAACCCTACAACATCAGCAACACCACCCAATTCATCCACACATTGATCAACGCTATAAAGATAATTATCAATACCGTAATTCTTGGTCTGTTGAGTCGCACACTTCCAGTCCGTTACGGCGACTTCATCTATTCCATGTTGCTTAAAGGTTTCGACAAGACTCTGTCCGCGATCGTAATCTGCAATTTGTGATGTGTGTCCTGCATAAGGGGCAAGGATCAAGCTGTATATTCTGTTCTTATCTCTTTTTTCGGAGAAATCTCTTAATTTTAAAGTGTCCAGCTCCGTTCTAATCCTATTTTTATTTGCCCATGTAGGTGCTGGTCTTTTTACAAGAGTTCGGTCTACAACTTTGAGGAACTCAATATGCTTCTTTAAGGCATCAGTTGTCTCGCACCCCACAAAGCAGAATATGGGCCAGAAGTATGGCAGGCCATTACAATTTTCCTGAAGTTCGCATATTGCACAGTGCTTTTTCACAACTATCATCATCTCCTTCTTTTCTTCATTATTACCTTGACTTCATACTTTCCAGGATCGTTATCAAATCTGACTTTGCAAGTATTAGAACAAAAATAGTAAGTTCTGCCCTTGTACTCAGTTTGTTCATTATTATTTTTATCCTCAACTTCTCTTCCGCAAATCGGATCTTTTACCATTTTATGAACTTTCCCTTATTCTTCTCGCTGATTAATATAAATTTTCTTTTGAGACTTCCCCCGGATACCAGAGTTTAGTACGGCTCTTATCCGGGGGATGTCCCTCACATCACTGGGGCTGTTGGGAATCCTGACCCTGCTTTTGCTGTGCCATCTTCTTGTGTTCAGCCGCCATCGTTCTATACTGCTCGGCGGATGCCTCTGACTCTTTAGCCAAATTCTTGCAGTGAGTGCTCATGCCGGCCATCTTCCCTCCCTGGTACGCCTTAGCCATCGACGCGTGCAGAGTAGCCTTCTTTTCCATCATGACCGCTTGCTCTTCGTAGTATTCGGCGATCTTCAGATGGTCTTCGGGCGTGTCCGCTGTCTCGATCAGCACGGTAATGTCCACTTCCTCTTGGGCGCTCGTCGGAATTTCTCTGTTGAGAGAAAAAGCCAAGAGAGTCAACGCAAGAGCTGCTAAGATTAGCATCGACTTCTTCATTTGTATCACCTCCAATGGTTTAGATTCTATAAAATTTAATACTCTGTATTCATCCTCATAATGACTTGTTTTGTCCGTTTGACGAATTCTGATTATCCTTTTCCTTATCATCACTCTCTATCATTCCACCAGTCGTTAAGTTCATCACTCCTCTTAATTTATTAAAATTATCAATTCCGACAACCTTTCTAATTGCATCAAGTGCATCTATCGACATAATTGCGTTCTCGCGAGTAAGATTAATTGATGTTTCGATTGCCCGTTTTATCTTTTCAGGGTTAAAATCCGGTTCTTTCAGCATGTCCGATACCCTCATTTCAGAAATTTGAAAGTCTGCTTCTTTTTGAATCATCGGATATAGATATTCTTCCTTTATATCATCTAGTTGCTGTCTCTGTGATTCTGAGAGGTCTAAGGTACTTGCATTGAGTAAAAATTCTTGAACCAACCTATAGCTTTCTACCTTTTTTTTCTGTTTGATCTTTGTGTCTTGGTAGTTAAACTCACCTTTTTCTTCCATACTTTTTTGAGCTACCGAGACACTAGCAATACTGAATATAGCTAGCAAAACTATTAATGATCTTTTCATGATTCTTGTCCTTTCTTTGTTATCTTTTTAATCATTTCCAGCTTCAAAGTTCTTTCGTATCTGCACTTATCCCATAGAATTTCAAAACCACATACGTACACCGGTTACAAATGCTAGATTATCGACTTCTTCGTTCTCACTCCTAGCAATATCAGCAGTATCTCCGAGTAATCGTTTCCAGGAAATACCAACATACGGCGCAAATTCCCGTCTAATCTCATAACGCAAGCGCAGTCCTAACTCTACGTCATTAAACCCTTCTCCAACGCCAAATCTCTCTACCCGCTGGACAGCAATATTAGTTTCAAATCGCGGCTGTGCTATCAGACGTTGAGTGAACAGCAATTCATACTCCGCTTCCAGCCTTGCGGAAACATCCCCGTCCTGACTAACAAACAGAGCCGTCTCTACATCGTACCAATATGGAGCTAGTCCTTCGAAACCAACGACTCCAAATCCTCTGGAAGGATCCGATCCATTACCATATAGACTGTCGAAGCGTCCACCTATCTGCAGATACCAGAAAGGAGATATGAGACGACTGTATAGAGCCTGGACTTCAACATCTCCTCCATTGTCTGCTGAGAGTTTTTGGTCGCCTTCGGTTTTGATCCATAACTTGTTATAATCGCTTCCAATCCATCCTTGGATATCCCAGAGTATCGTATCCGGACCTTCGTTCAGGTCATATTCCAGTCGGTCAAACAGCAGAAACCAAATGGGACGGTCATCCTCGATAGGTTTGGGCCAAGCGTCAGGGGGAGGTGGAGCGATATTGTCTTCTCCTAATGAAGTTAACGCAGTTGCCTGAAAAAATATCAGAAGCAAGACAAAAAATAGGTTATGGTTTTTTATTCTCGTTATGAAATTTGTCATTCTACTTCCTAGTTAAAATCTCATTGTCCGCCGATACATTGACTACACGAAACATGCCGGCTTCCATGTGATATAGAAGGTGACAATGAAAAGCCCAGTTCCCCGGAGCATCGGCGTCAATCTCCACTGACAACCTCTCGGCAGGTTTGACGCTGATGGTGTGCTTGCGCGGGTTGTACTCCCCGTTACCGTTGTCGAGTACCATCCACATGCCGTGTAGGTGAATGGGGTGTTCCATCATCGTGTCATTAACCATGGTGAGTCTGACACGTTCGCCGTATTTAAATGCAATAGGTCCTTTAACCTCCGAGAATTTTTTCCCGTCGAATGACCACATGTAATGCTCCATATTCCCGGTAAGGTGGAGCTCGATCTCCCGATCAGGCTTTTTCTTATCGTATTTCTGATCGAGGCTGCGCAGATCAGTATAGACGAGGACACGGTGATCAACACCTTCAAGACCGGTTCCGCGTTCGCCGAGCCGGTCTCTCTGTACCATAGCAACTGAAGTGTTTCCGGGTCCGTGGTGATCGGGACCATGTCTTGCGACTATTTCTCCTGCTTTCATGTTCATTGCACTGTGATGGTTATGGCTAGTTTTAGCAGGTCCTCCCCCGTCGTTGTACATCTCCATACTGCCCATGTTATCCATCTTATCCATAGGCATTCCCATATCGATCATGGTGCGGAGCGGACGCTCTCGAAGGGCAGGGATTGATGCCTTCATTCCCGGCTGTGTGGCGAGTGTGCCGAGTGCATAACCGCTTCGATCCATGGATTCTGCAAAGATTGTATAAGCACTATCCTCTACGGGGTTGACAATGACATCATAGGTCTCGGCTACTGCAATTTGGAATTCGTCCACTTCCACCGGCTTAATGTTTTGCCCGTCGGACTGAATCACAGTCATCTTAAGTCCCGGAATCCTGACATTGAAATATGACATGGCCGATCCGTTTATAAATCGCAGACGGATGCGTTCTCCAGGCTTGAACAGACCCGTCCAGTTTGCACTCGGAGAAAGACCATTTACAAGGTAGGTGTAGGCATATCCGGTTACGTCGGCAATGTCGGTAGGACTCATTCTCATGCGTCCCCACGCAAGGCGATCCGACATTGTCGGTCCAAATCCCTTCTCCGATATATCGCGGAAGAAATCCCCCAAGGTACGCTTCTGGAAGTTGTAGTAGTCACTCATCTTCTTAAGTTTGGCGAAAACCCTCTTTGGATCTTCGAAAGTCCAATCCGACAGCATGACCACATATTCTCTGTCGTACTCGAAGGGCTCGGGCTCCGCCGGGTCGATAATCAGTGGCCCATAGTGGCCGGATTGCTCTTGTACCCCTGAGTGACTATGATACCAGTAGGTACCGCTTTGCCTTACTAGATATCGATAGGTGAATGTTTGACCGGGTTTAATTCCGGGAAAGCTTACACCGGGCACACCATCCATTTCTGCCGGGAGTAAAATTCCATGCCAGTGAATAGATGTGTCTTCATCCAATTCATTCGTAACATGAATAACTGCATCCTTACCCTCCTTGAGATGCACAATGGGGCCGGGGACTGATCCGTTAAGTGTGATCGCAGTGCCGTCCCGCCCTCCAATATCTATAGTTTCCTTACGGATCAAAAGATTAATTTCATGGATTGCATCCGAATCCTTGTTAGTTTTTATAACGTTTTGCTGTAAGGCGTATGTTGGAGCGATTCCTGCAAAGCCCGCCATGATACCGAAAGTGCCTGCATATTGCAGGAAACGGCGTCTGGTAATTGATTTATTCTCAATAGTCACGGTGATCTCTCTCCAAGATGCTTAAGGCTTTTTGTCGTCTTTAAATTGGCTCATGTTTTCTTGATTCTCAAAGTAGTAAACTTTGCCGTCCGGCGCCGATCCAATTACCGATGTAGCCTTGTCAACTTTACTACCGCTTACTGGGTCAATTGCGGAACGGCTGCTGGGATCGGCTCTCAGCTGTCCCTCACACATTGGACAGCAGCCGTAATATGTTTTGCCTTCTATCTCGATAGCTATCTGCTCTTTGTCATAAGATTGGTTGTTTATCATGCAGACATACTGCGGTTCAACCGGGGATACTACAGAATTGGTCTGATTTTCCGAACTGCTCTTGTTCGGTTTTTCGGCACTTACCTGCGGTATATGTGTAAGTGCCGTTATAACTAACAGAATACTCACAACACTTATAGAAATATCTGCTAATGTATTCTTTCTCATGCGATAAACCTCCCATTATTTGGTTTTATGTATTTGAACTATTGTCTTCGATATTCTTATTTGCGAACTTTTGCAATCAATGATCATGTTCTTCTCCACTTGTATGTGTATGAACCTCTTCTTTATCATTCTTTGGAGCTTCAGTTGGAGGATGAATATTGTAAGTCTCCTTCTTCTCTAACTGACCATTATGATTGTTTGTATTATCCGACTCTGAGTGCTCTTGCCCGATATGACTATGATCGTGTTCATGTCGTTTATTTTCTCGGTCGGCTGTTTCTGTCAGGGCGGCATAGTCATCTGGTGATATATCTGGAAGCTCTTGAACAAATAAAACCACTTCCCACAACTCTTTGTCTGTATGTGTAGGACCAAAAGCTGGCATGCCTGTCATCTTCAGACCGTTTTTTGTGATCCAGAAAATCTGTGGCG